>JBAZLW010000081.1:0-9226 GCA_041650095.1 Hydrogenophilaceae bacterium
CCAGTTCACCGCGTTGCGCTTGACGATCTCGCGGGCGATGTAGTTCTGGATCGCCAGGTCGCCGCTGGGGCGGAAGATGATCTCGAGGTCGGCGATGTCGGACGACATGTTGGCGTAGGTGGACAGGTTGACCACCTTCATCTTGTCGTGGGTGAGGCGGCGGTTGGTGATGCGCGACCACAGGATCGGGTGCATCTCGGCCATGTTGGCGCCCCAGAGCACGGCGGTGTCGGTGTGCTCGATGTCGTCGTAGTTGCCGGCCGGCTCGTCGATGCCGAAGGTCTGCATGAACGCGACCACGGCCGAGGCCATGCAATGGCGGGCGTTGGGGTCGATGGTGTTGGAACGGAAGCCGGCCTTCCACAGCTTGGCGGCGACATAGCCCTCGGGCACGGTCCACTGGCCGGAGCCGAACAGGCCGACGCCGGTGGGGCCTTTTTCCTTGTAGGCGGCCATGAACTTCTCGACCATGACTTCCATGGCCTTGTCCCAGGACACCGGGACGAACTTGCCCTTCTTGTCGAACTTGCCGTCGGTCATGCGCAGCAGCGGCTGGGTCAGGCGGTCCTTGCCGTACATGATCTTGCCGTTGAAGTAGCCCTTGACGCAGTTCAGGCCGCGGTTGACCGGGGCATCCGGGTCACCCTTGGTGGCGACGATCTTGCCGTCCTTGGTGGCGATCATGATGCCGCAGCCGGTGCCGCAGAAGCGGCAGGCGCCCTTGTCCCATTGCCAGCCTGCCTCGGAGGCCTTGACGGCGGCCTCGGCATTCTTCGCCAGCGGCATGCCCACCGTCGCCGCGGTGCTGGCAGCGATGCTGGTCTTCAAAAAATCACGGCGTGTCAGTCCCATCACAACCTCCTTGCAAAAAACGTCAATCGTTCAGATAGGCCGGCACACTGCAGGCCTGTTCCTGTTCAACCAATTCCGGGGGGATTTCCTCGTAGTTCTTGTCGTCGTCCGCTATGTAGTGATAGACCATGTCCGCCATCACGACATGAGGCAGGGCCTTGATGCGCTTGACGCCGTCGATCTCGGCGTGGATGTCCTCGGCCTCCTGGATGACGATAATGCGCCCGCTGGCTTCGTCGACCTGGTGTACCTCGATCCCGGCCAGCGCAGCCAGGGCTTCGACCACGGTCGCCTGCCGGTCCTGCTTGGCGACCACAAGAATTCCGGAAATATTCATCTCACTACCCTCAAGTGGATACACGTACTTAATTGTCGGTATAGCAATCCTGACAACCTAGTCCGGATATGACTTTGACATTGATCAAGAAACAACCAATGCTTTGAGTAAAGTTACGGCTCCGCTCCAGGCTTAGCCATTACAATCGCGCCGCTTCGAGGAGATGGAATGATCCAGGAAACACGCCACCCCATCCGGGAGATACTGGCCCGGCAACCTTTGTTCAGTAACCTGAACGAGGACGAGTTGCACGTCATCGCCATCGGCACCCGGGAATACCGGATACGCCGCAACGAGGTGGTGTTCCAGAAGGGCGACCAGCCGGAGGGCATGCATATCGTCATCATGGGCCAGGTCAAGCTGGCCATCCCGTCGGCCCAGGGTGCCGAGAAGGTGGTCCATCTGGCCGGTCCCGGCCACACCTTCGGCGAGGCGGTGGTGTTCCTGGACAAGCCCTACCCGGTCAGCGCCATTGCCACCCAGGACAGCCTCATCCTGCTGGTCCTCAAGAGCACCCTGGAAAACGCCCTAGACGACAGCCCCACGCTTTCGCGCAAGATGCTGGCCAGCCTGTCGATACGCCTGCACGAACTGATCGACGACATGGAGTCCTGCACGTTGCGCACCAGCATGCAGCGGGTGGTCTGCTACCTCAGCCAACAGGTCCCGGCCGATCATGCGGAAGCATTCACCATCCAGTTGGCCAACAGCAAGCAGACCATCGCCTCCCAGCTCAACCTGGCCCCGGAGACCTTCTCGCGCGTGCTCAGCCAACTATCCGAGGCCGGACTGATCCAGGTCAGCGGACGCGCCATCAATGTGACGAGCAGGGAACGGCTGATCCAGTTCCAGGCCTGAACCCCGCTAGCGCCAGAACGGTTTGGCCCTGGCCATTTTTTCGACCTGGCTGGCCAGTTCGCCCTCATGCAAGCGGGAGCGGGCAATCAGGAACCCCTCCACCAGGCCGACCGCATAGCCCTCGCGGCCGTCCTGATTCAGCTCGGCCAGCAGCCGATGCGCCACCACGGTGTCGTTTGCGGCGCCCAAGCTGTCCTGCAGATCGGCCACCTTGTCCAGTTGACGCGCCGCCTTGGCGCCGAACAGGGCGGCAAAGGCGTCGCCGGCGTAGCGCAGGCGTTTGACTGCAATACGGGTCCGGTGGCGGCCTGCCGCATCAAGTTGTGTGAACCCCCCGGCCAGCTTGCGGAACCTGCGCAGCCGCCGGTCCAGCGACTGCCCTGCCCATACCGCCAGGGTCGGGCCGTCGTCGCGTTCGCTCAGCAGGGCCGCGCCCATGTCCAGCATCAGTGCAGCCAGCCGGCGATCGCCGGCCGCGGCGCGGGCACGCTCGCGGGCGGCTGCGCGAACCTGCCCGGCGCGTTCCAGCAAACCGTCCAACCGGCCCGGTTCCGGCAAACCGGCACGCACCCCGGCCAGGGTTTCGATTTCCAGAACGTCCCAGTCCCGCGCCGGCGACAACTCGGCCATGAACCAGCGCAGTTCACCGACCCAGTCCGGGTGTTCCAGCCCCAGCGACTTGCCCAGGCTGAGCATGGTATGCAGGCGTCGCACGGCCACCCGGGCCTGGTGCAGGTATTCGGGATCATCCCCGGTCAGCAGGCCGGGCAGGTTGCGGCCCAGCTGGCCCAGGCCCGCCAGCAGCAAGCGCCGCCAGGCCTCGGCCGCCGGCAGCTTGCGGCTGGCGGCCAGCCCGACCGCCTTGCCTGGCGCCTCCTGCCAGACCCCGGCCAGGCCGTAGCCTCGCAGCGCCTTGCTGCGGTATTCCGGGATCAGTGGCGCGGCCTCGAGCAGGTTCCTGGCGATCTCGAACAGCATGGCGCCGTCGCCGGACTTGAGTTCCAGCTCGACCTCGGCCAGCGGCAGGTCGGCCTCGCCGGCCCGGATATGGCCAAGGTCGAGGGCGACCTCGACCGTGCCGTGGGGCCGTTCGACCAGCCAGACCGTGCGCTGGAACTCGGTGACGAACACCGGCGCCAGACGGGCCTCGATATCCGGCGTCAGGGCGGTTCGCGCCTCGCTCGGCAGGACAGCGAAATCGGGCTGGTTGCCGGTCACCCGGACTTCGTATTCCGGCCGCACCGACAGGCCGCCGATCGAACCCTGATCCAGCTTGACGGTCTGGACCCAGTGATAGCCCTCGCGGCGGAGTCGAAAGGCGCTCTTACGCTGGTAAAGATCGAAATCGGGGGTATCGAAATAGAGGCCGTACAATTTGTGCCGGACCGGCTTCAGCCCCTGCAACAGCGGATGCCGGCGCAACCGGGCGGCATCCCCCGGTGCAATGGCCAGCTTGAGTTCGATTTCGACGGGCATTCCGTAACGATAGATACTTGAACGGCTTTCAGGTTAGCATCAACAAGCTTCCCCCATTGTTACATGCACATCCCACCATGACCCAATCCCCGCCCAGCGAACTCCTGATCAACCGCGAGCTCGGGATACTCGAATTCAACCGCCGTGTCCTGGCCCAGGCCGAGGATCCGGCCACCCCGATGCTGGAACGCCTGCGCTTCCTGTGCATCTTCTCCAGCAACATGGATGAATTCTTCGAGATCCGCGCCTCGGGGCTGAAGGAACAGATCAAGCTCAACTCCCAGCACACCGGTCCCGACGGACTGACTGCCCGCCAGGTCTTCAAGCAGATGGCCAAGGTCTCGCATGCCATGGTGGCGCGCCAGTACGAGCTGTTCAACAACGAGGTGTTGCCGGCCCTGGCCGCGCACGGCATCCGTTTCCACAAGCGCACCGAGTGGACGCCCGAGCAGGAAGAATGGATCCGGGACTACTTCTACAACGACCTGATGCCGGTGCTGACCCCGATCGGCCTGGACCCGTCGCACCCCTTCCCCAACGTACTCAACAAGAGTCTTAACTTCGCCGTCGAGTTGTCCGGCAAGGATGCCTTCGGCCGCTCCTCCGGCAAAGCGGTGGTGCAGGCGCCCCGCTCGCTGCCACGGGTGATCCAGCTGCCGGCCGAAGTCGCCAGTTGCGAATACAGCTTCGTGTTCCTGTCCTCCATCCTGCACGCCCACGTCGGCGCCTTGTTCTCGGGCATGACGGTGGAGGGCTGCTACCAGTTCCGGGTCACCCGCAACTCCGACCTGTTCATCGACGAGGAAGAGAACAAGAACCTGCGCGAGCAACTCCAGGGCGAGCTGCCGCACCGCCACTTCGGCAACGCAGTGCGCCTGGAAGTGGCCGACAACTGCTCGGAGCCGATGAAGGAATTCCTGCTCAAGCAGTTCCACCTCACCCGCGACGACCTCTATCAGGTGCGCGGCCCGGTCAACCTGGTGCGCATGATGAACGTGCCCGACAAGGTGGACCGGCCTGACCTGAAATTCACGCCTTTCGTCCAGGGCCTGCCGGCGGCGCTGGCCGCCGGAGAGGACGATCTGTTCGCGGTCATCAGCCGGGGCGACATCCTGCTCCATCACCCGTTCCAGAGTTTTCAGCCGGTGATCGACTACATCCGCCAGGCCGCCGAGGATCCCAATGTGCTGGCGATCAAGCAGACGGTCTACCGCACCGGCACCGACTCGGAACTGATGCGCCACCTGATTACCGCCGCCCAGCGCGGCAAGGAAGTCACCGTGGTGGTGGAACTACTGGCCCGCTTCGACGAGGAGGCCAACATCAACTGGGCGGAAAAGCTGGAGGCGGCCGGCGCCCATGTCGTCTACGGCGTGGTCGGCCACAAGACCCATGCCAAGATGGCCCTGGTGGTGCGGCGCGAGAACGGCCGCATCAAGCGCTATGCCCACCTCGGCACCGGCAACTACCATGCCCGTACGGCGCGCCTGTATACCGATTTCGGCCTGCTCACCTGCAAGCCCGAGATCTGCGAAGACGTGCACGACGTGTTCATGCAGATCACCGGCCTGGGCAATGCCGGCGAACACAACCACCTGTGGCAGTCGCCCTTCTCGCTCCACCCCAACGTGATTCGGGCAATCGAAAACGAAACCGCGCGCGCGCGCAACGGCGAGAAGGCCCGCATCGTCGCCAAGATGAACGCCCTCCTGGAGCCGCGCGTCATCGCCGCGCTCTACGAGGCCTCGCAGGCCGGGGTCGAGATCGACCTGATCATCCGCGCCGTATGCGCGCTGCGGGCAGGCATCCCAGGCATTTCGGAAAACATACGGGTGCGCTCGGTGATCGGCCGCTTCCTGGAACATCACCGGGTGTTCTACTTCTGGAACGGCGGCCAGGAAGACATCTACCTGTCCAGCGCCGACTGGATGGACCGCAACTTCTTCCGCCGTATCGAGACCTGTTTCCCGGTACTGGACGAGAAACTCAAGAAACGGGTGATCAACGAGGGCATCACACCCTATCTGAAGGACAGCCTGCAGGCCTGGGAGATGCAGCCGGACGGCAGCTACCGCAAGCGCCCGCGTCGCGGCCGCGGCTTCTCGGCCCAGGCATACCTGCTCAGGCTGCTGGCGGCGAAGGGCTGAGCGCCCGACCGTCGGCCATGACGGCGTTCAGTGGCCGGCCGCCTTGACCGGCTTGCCGTCGACGACGCTGATGCGGTCACCTTCGGCGAGTTCGGGCTTGTGGCCGAGCTTGAAGCTGCGCTTGTCGCCGGAGTCCATGGTCGCGACGACCTTCCAGACGGTATCCGACTTGACGTTCTTCTCCACCTCGTTGCCGGCATAGGCCCCCGCGGCGGCGCCGCCGACCGTGGCCAGGGTGCGGCCCGTGCCGCTGCCGAACTGGTTGCCCACCACACCGCCGAGGACGCCGCCGGCGACCAGGCCAATACCCGATCCCGACCCCTTCTCCTCGACTTTCTTGACCGATTTGATGGTACCGCAATTGCTGCAATCATCGCCCGCCACGGCGAGAGGGGCGAATGCCAGGGCGGCCAGGCAGGCCACGATCCACAGGGTCAGTTTGTTCATGATGGGCTCCTACGATGTTGGCTGGGCTAAGCTCATCCTAGCAGCCTGCCAGGCACCCGTCAGGGCGAAGTTTCCGGCTTGCGCGAAGCCGGCGTGGCGCGGTTGACCGACCACAGACGGAGCTGCTTGATCTGCTCCTCCATGGTGCGTGAAAGCGGCACCATGCGGGCGGTGTTCCAGACCACGTCCTGCTCGGTGAAGGTCCGGCCCTCCTGGTAGCCGCGAATGCGCGCCGCCTTGATCACCTGCTCGATCTCGGCGCCGCTCCAGTTCTTGGTCACGGCCGCGAGCAGGTTGAGGTTGAAGGTCTCCGGGTCGGCGCCGAAGGCCTGGATGTGGATGCGCAGTATGGCCTTGCGCTCGTCCTCGGCCGGCAGGTCGAGGAAAAACAACTGGTCGAAGCGGCCCTTGCGGATCACCTCGGCCGGCAGCTTCTCGATCCGGTTCGCGGTGGCGACCACGAACACGGTCGGCGGTTTTTCCTGCATCCAGGTCAGGAAGCCGGCGAAGATGTTGTTGTTGCCGCCGTTGCCCTGGAGGTCGTAGCCGAAGCTGTTCTCCATCTCGTCGATCCAGAGCACCAGCGGGGCGATCGCCTCGGCGACCCGGAGGGCGTGGTCGAAGGCATACTCGGGCGAGCCGTAGGCCCCGGACAAAACCAGGTTCATGTCCAGGCGCACCAGGGGCAGGTTCCAGGCTCCGGCGACCACCTTGGCCGCCATGCTCTTGCCGCAGCCGGACACCCCGGTGAACAGGATGCCGGTCGGCAGCGGGACGCCCGACTCGAAGGCCTGCCGGGTGAACAACGGCTTGCGGCTCGCCACCCATTCCTTGAGGTTGTCCAGGCCGCCGACCTGGTCGAGCTTGATCGTCTTGCCGACGAACTGCAGACAGCCCTCCTTCATCAGGGCATAGGACTTTTCCTCGATGATCTCCGGGATGGCGCTGGCGAGGTCGAGCTTGTCCGCGCGGATCAGGCGCAGCATCAGGTGGCCGATCTCGTCCAGCGACATGCCGCGCATGCCGGCCGCGCACTGGTAGCGCCAGTCCTGGTCGAGCCGGTCGGCGACGCCATTGGCCTCGGCGACGGCGCCGATATGGCGCAGGATCTCCGGCTCGGTCGGGATGCCCAGGCTGACCAGAAAGACCTGCTTCTTCAACTCGTCCGGCAGGACGAAATCGGCATAGGACAGGAACAGGAAGGTGTCGCGCCCGGCCAGTTCCTGGTACAGGTCGCGCAGCGCGCGCACCAGCCGGGGATTGTCCTTCAGCAAGGCGGGCAGATCCTGCATCAGATAAAAGGCCTTGCGCCCGGAGGCAACGATATGAAGCAACGCCTCGACCGGGTCGACGATAGCCTCATGCATACCGGCCTCGTCGTGGAAACCCCGTACCGCACTCCACCGCACCAGCGACTGGTCGTTGCCGTAATGCGCCTGGGCCAGTTCGCCCAGCAGCCCCGCCATGCGGCCCTCCTCCTCGCCCCGCAGGTAGAAGATCGGGTAGCCGGACAACAGGCCCTTCTGTATCCGTGCTTGCGCGCTATCGGTCATGGTTTTGCCTGTATCTCCAGAAGTCGAACCTGAGCCGGCAGCGATCGCCAGGACTTCAGTTCGCGGTCCAGGGCCGCCTGGGTGAGCGGATTGGCGTCCAGCCAGGCGGCAGGCAGGCCGAGCAGGCAGTTGCCATCCCGGTCGCATTGCAGGGACAGGACAGGCGGCGGCGCATCTGAACGGCTGACGTTGAACAATACCGCCAGGCGCAGACACATGATCAGCGGCCAGAGCGGATCATCGGCGGCGTAGCCCAGCTTGTCCAGGCTGCCCCGACTGGCCCGCACCAGCGCCGCCAGGCGGGCCTGGTCGCGGCGGCCGAAGCCGGGCATGTCGGCGTTTTCCAGGATGTAGGCGCCGTGCTTGTGAAAACCGGAGTGGGCGATGTTGATGCCGATCTCGTGCAGGCGCGCAGCCCAGTTCAGCCAGCGTATCGCCTCGCCGTCGCCGTCACCCGCGCCCCCGGTCAGGTGCATGTACAGGCGCGCGGCCAGGCGCTCGACCCGGCGCGCCTGCTTGCCGTCGACGTGGTAGCGGCGGGCGAACTGGGTCACGGTGACGTCGCGCATGTCGTGGTTGTGCACCCGACCGAGCAGGTCCCACAGGATGCCCTCGCGCATGGCGCCCTGGGCCACGGTCATGGTCTCGATGGCGAATTCCTGGAACAGGCCCGACATGATGGCGACGCCGCCGGCCAGCACCGGCTTGCGGTCGTCCTTCAGCCCGGCCAGTTCCAGCCTGGCGAAGCTGCCCGCCTTGGCCAGGCGGTCGCGCAGCCACTTCAGGCCATCGGCGGTGATGCGGCCGTCGGAGAGGCCGTTCTGAAACAGTATCTCGCCCATCGCGCGCGCCGAGCCGGAGGAACCGACCGCCTCCTGCCAGCGCCCGCTGTGGAAGCTGTGGGCGACATGCTGGACCTCCATCCGGGCAGCCGTCACTGCCGCCTTGACCGAGGCCTTGTCGAGGGCGCCATCCGGGAAGAACTGGTTGCTGTACACCACGCAGCCCATGCGCAGGCTCTCGCGCTCGCGTGGCTCATAGCCGACGCCGACGATGCATTCGGTGGAGCCGCCGCCGATGTCGACCACTAGGCGGGGTTCCTGGTGCAGCGGCAGGCTGTGGGCGACGCCCAGGTAGATCAGGCGGGCCTCCTCGCGGCCGGCCACGATGTCGATGTCGAAGCCCAGGGCGGCCTTGGCCTGCTCGATGAACTCCGGGGCGTTCTTGGCCACCCGCAGGGCCGAGGTGCCGACCGCGCGCACCGCCCCCGGTGGCATCCCCTTCAGGCGCTCGCCGAAGCGCGACAGGCATGCCAGTGCCCGTTCCTGCGAGGCTTGGTCGAGCTGCTTGTCCTCGGTCAAGCCGCCGGCCAGGCGCACCGACTCCTTGTGGGCATCGAGGTAATACAGCTGATCGCCATCGACCCGGCCAACCTGTAGGTGGAAAGAGTTGGAACCGAGGTCGATGGCGGCGAGGGTAGGATATTCCTGCATGAACCGGAGCCTGACGACATTGGAATCAGGCTCCGATTATTGCAGAAATAGCGGGTCACCGAC
>JBAZLW010000082.1:0-9079 GCA_041650095.1 Hydrogenophilaceae bacterium
CGTTCCGGGTCATGTTCGGGCATCGCGCCGATCAGGTAGTCGGCCAGACCCTGGGCGCTATCGTCCTTGTTCGCGGTGAGCAGGTCGTAGAGGGCGCGGATGAAGGTCGGGCAGGGTTCCAGCAGGGTGACGTGTGACTTGATCCAGAGGTCGCGCTCGATGTCGCGCAGGCGGTCCTGGTTGTGGCCGGCGATGTTCTTGCGGCTCTGCGGGTTTTCCCAGTTCTGCACCGTGGTGACCGACACGCTGGCCATCACCGCCAGGGCCTCCTGGGACAGGCTGTAACGCCGCCGCAGGCCATTGACCCAGTCAGCCTCGAATTCGCGCTGGCTGCTGTAACGGCGAACCGGATTCCGCTCGCGGTTGTATTCGCCCCATTTCTGCTCGAGGTAGGACATCGTGGCTTCCTTTCAGTTGCGGCTGGACCGTGGCTGCACCATAACCCCGTAGGCCGTCCAGGTAAACCAACCAGGTTGGTGCCCTGTTGATACTAGTCAACGCGTGGCGATCCGGCCACAACCGGCGGCTGCATCTGCCATGATCAGGGCACCTTGTCGGTGGCCGTGCCGGTCCCGGATGCTGCGCGTGCCGTTTCGACCAAGCGGGAAAATTCTTCCGCCGGTACCGGCCGGCTATACAGATAGCCCTGATAGGCATGGCAACCCTGCTGGGTCAGGAACGCCAGTTGTTCCTGGGTTTCCACCCCTTCTGCGAGGACGTCCAGTTTCAGGTTGCGGGCCATCGCGATGATGGTGGCGGCGATTTCCATGTCGTTGCTGTCGTGCGGGATGTCCCGCACGAAACTCTGGTCGATCTTCAACTCGTCGATCGGGAAACGCTTCAGATAGGCCAGGGAAGAATAGCCGGTGCCGAAATCGTCGATGGCCAGGCGTAAGCCAAGTGCACGCAGTTCGCCGAGCAGGATGACGGCTTCCTCGCCTCGGCCCATGATGGTACTTTCGGTGAGTTCCAGCTTGAGTTGGCTGGCGGGCAGTCCGGTTTCGTTCAGTATGTCGGCCACCTTCTGGACAATCTGGGATTGCAGCAACTGCCGTCCGGACAGGTTCACCGACATGATCAAGGGCGGCAGGCCGACATCCGTCCAGGCCTTGGCCTGGGCGCAGGCGGTGCGCAGCACCCATTCGCCCAGGGGCATGATCAGGCCGGTCTCCTCGGCGAGCGGGATGAACTTGGCCGGCGAAATCAGGCCCCTTTCCGGATCCTGCCAGCGCACCAGGGCCTCGCAACCGATCAGCGCGCCGGTGGCGATGTCGATCTGCGGCTGGTAATGGACGATAAACTCGCCCTGGACCAGCGCCCGGCGCATGCGTGAATCGAGTTCGAGCCGGGAGTTGACCTCGGAGGTGAGCGCGCTGGTGTAATAGCGGTAGATGCCTCGGCCCTGGTCTTTGGCCTGGTACATGGCGGCATCGGCGTGCTGGATCAACTCGGTGACGGTCTGGGCATCGCCGGGGTACAGGCTGATGCCGATGCTGGCGCTGATGTAGACCTCATGCCCGTTGGGCAGGATGAGCGGATCTTCGAGCAACTGGATGAGGGTGCTGGCGACTTCGGCGGCGTCCTCGGGGTGGCGTATGGTTTCCAGGACCACGAGGAACTCGTCGCCGCCCAGACGGCCGAGGGTATCGCCTTCCCGCAAACGGCTGGCCATGCGCTTGGCGATCGTCTGCAGGACGGCATCGCCGACCGGATGGCCGAGGCTGTCGTTGATGTTCTTGAAGCGGTCGAGGTCGATGAACAGGACGGCCACGATATGATGTGATCGTCCGGCCAGTTCCAGGGCATGCTCCAACCTGGATTGCACCAGCAGGCGATTGGGCAGTTCGGTCAGCGGGTCGTAATGGGCCAGGTGTTCCAGTCGTTCTTCCGATTGCTTGATCTGGCTGATATCGGTCATGACGCCGACATAATGGCTGGGCTGGCCGGCGTTGTCGTATACCGTGCTGATCGTCAGCAGTTGGGGAAATACCTCGCCATTCTTGCGCCGGTTCCATATCTCGCCACGCCAGTGCCCGGTTTGCAGCAAACTGTTCCACATGGCCTGGTAAAAGGACGCATCCTGGTGCCCCGACCGGACCATGTTGGGATTGCGACCGAGCACTTCGGCCTCGGAATAACCGGTGATCTCGGTATAGGCCCGGTTGACCTGTACGATGCGGGAGTTCAGGTCGGTGATGATCACGCCTTCGCTGGTGCTCTCGAACACCGCCGCCGACTGGCACAGGTGGGTATAGGCCCGCCCCCGTTCGACCGCCAGGCCGGTGATGCGGGCGAATTCACCGATGACGTTCAGCTCGTTCTGGCTCGGCGTGCGCGGCTGGCCATAGTAGACCCCGAAGGTGCCAAGCACCTGGCCGGCGTTGTCCTTGAACGGGATCGACCAGCAGGCGGCCAGCCCGGCCTGCTCCGCCAGATGCGCGTAGGGCGCCCAGTAGGGGTGGCTATGAATGTCTGCCACGATGACCGTCTCGCCCAGCCCGGCTGCGCTGCCGCAGGAACCGAAGCCCACCCTGGGTTCTAGGCCGTTCACCGCGGCATTGTAGAACGCCGGCAGGCTGGGTGCCGCGCCGGTATAGAGCCGGCCATTCTGGGTATTCCGGAGCAGGATGGAAACCTGCATCTCCGGATAAAGCTCTTCGAGGCGGGTGGCGATCTGATTCAGGATGAGGTCCAGGGATCGATTGCCGACCAGGCCGTCCAGTACGGCGATGCGGGTTTCCTGTATCTGCTCGGCCTGTTTGGCTTCGGTGATGTCCCGCCAGGCGCCGATGGCCTCTCGGGCCGCCTTGGCATTCTGGCGAATCAGCCTCAGGTCGTCGTGGATCCAGCGCACCTGGCCGGATCGGTCGATGAAGCGGTAGTCATAGGTGCACTGTCCGGTGTCGGGCAGGCTGGCGGTCAGCGCAAGGACGGTCTCGCGGTCGTCCGGATGGATGTGGTCCAGCCACCAACCGGGTGCCAGCGCTTCGGATTCCGTGAACCCCAGCAGGTGGCCGATGTTGCCGCTCACCCAGTTCGGCACCATGCCGTTCTCGGTCAGGCGCAGCGAGTACAGGATCACCGGGCTGGCGGCAAGGACGTGATTCAGGCGTTCGGTGGTGGCGCGCAGGTTGCTTCGTTCCCGTGCCAGTTCGGCCTGGCGATGGACCTTTTCCAGGGTGGCCGGCAGTTCGTACAGATAGCCGTCATGCTTGGACAGGTAATCGTCGACGCCAAGGTGGATGGCCTGGGCTGCGACCTCCTCGCTGCCATGGCCGGAAACCAGGACGATGGGGATGTCCAGGCCGCGTTCCGCGCGCAGTATCTTGACGGCTTCCAGGGCATCGGTACCGGGCAGGCGGTAATCCAGCAACAACACGTCGTAGGCCGAGGGTTCGCTCGGGGCAGTCGGCAATAGCGACAGTACCTGGCCGACGCTGTTCACCACCGTCACCCGGATATGTGGGGCATGGCGGGCCAAGTGGCGTTGGGTCAGGTCGATATCGGCCTGGTTGTGCTCTGCATAGAGCACCCGCAATGGATGGGATCGCCGCGAGGCGGCTTCGTGGAAGCGCTGCCAGGCGTCACGCAGGGTGGCGGGCAGTTTATCGAAGGCGTTGTGGCCCTTGCTCAGGTAATCATCTGCGCCGGCCTGGAGGGCGACGATGGCCGATTCCTGATCGCCCGATCCGGTCAGCATGACGACGGCGAGCGGCAGTTGCCGCGCGCGGATCTCGGCCAGCAGTTCCAGCCCGCTGCCATCGGGCAGGCGCAGGTCCACCAGGGCCACGTCGTAGTTCTCCGGGTGCTCCAGGCAGGTGCGGGCGCTGGCCAGGCTGGCCGCCTGGTCCAGGCTGATATCCATTGCTGTACGGGCGAGCTGGCGCCTGGCCAGATCGGCATCGACCGGATTGTCTTCGACGTGGAGTACGCGCATCAGATCACCTCGGCGGATGGTTTAACAAACACCAGTACTGTTCGATCTGGGCGGCAGCGTCCATGAAGGTATCGAAATTGACCGGTTTGATGATGTATGAATTGGCATGCTGGCGGTAGGCTGCTTCGACATCGCTGTCCTCGTTCGAGGTGGTCAAAACCACCACGGGCAGATCGCGGCTGACCGGATGTTCGCGATAGCGGCGCAGCACTTCGAGTCCGCCCACGCGGGGCAGCTTCAGGTCGAGCAGGATGACCATGGGCAGCGGTTCGCCCGCTTCCCAGCGGGGGATCCATTCCAGGGCCTCCTGGCCATCCCGTGCGACCTGGATCGGATTGAGCAGCTTGCGCTTGGCGAAGGCGCGCAGGGTCAGGTCGACATCGACCGGATTGTCCTCCACCAACAGGATGGGGCGGGTACTGGCCTCCTGCATCATCGCGGCAACTCCAGGTAGAAGGTGGCGCCCTGGCCGGGCGTGCTGTCGGCCCAGACCCGGCCCCCCATGCGCAGCATCGCCTTGCGCACGATCGCCAGGCCGACACCGGTGCCGGGATAATCCTCGGCGCGCTGCAGGCGCTGGAATATTTCGAAGATGCGCTCATGGAAGCGCATGTCGAAGCCGATGCCATTGTCCCTGATGCTGAGGATAGTGGATTCCGGCCCGCTTACCGACTTGATTTCTATCCTGGGTGACTGACTGGCATGGCTGAATTTGACGGCATTGTCGATCAGGTTGCGCAGCACCATGTTGAGCCCATCCGGGTCGGCGCGGACCGTGCCTGCGGCCAGATCCAGCTCGACCTGCACGCCTTTGGCATTCAGTTCGTCCTGCCGCTCGGCGAGGGCGCCGGTCACCAGCCTGGCCAGATCCAGCTCGATGCCGTGCAGGTCGCGTCGTTCCATGCGCGAATAGGCCAGCAGATCCTCGATCAGCTGGCTCATCTGGTCGACACCGTGGCGCACGTTGCCGAGGAACAGTTTGCCTTCCTCGTCGAGCCGGTCGTAGTGGTCATCGAGCAACAGCCGGCTGTAGCCGTCGATGCCGCGCAGCGGCGCCTTGAGGTCATGTGATACCGAGTAGGTGAAGGTCTCCAGCTCCTTGTTGGCCGCCTCCAGCTGGGCGGTGCGTTGCAGTACGCGTTGTTCCAGTTCCTCGTTGAGTTGGCGGATCTCGTCTTCCAGACGCTTGCGCTCGGTGATGTCGCGCGAAACCACCACGACCCGCTCCACCTTGCCGTCGGGGCCGCGGATGACGCCGCCTTGCGACTCCATCTCGCGGACATTGCCGTCGGGCAGCACGAAGCGGAAATTCAGGCGCTGACCGACCCCGGTCGCGACCGTGTGCATGAAGGCCTGGCGTACCTGTTCGCGGTCGTCAGGGTGGATCTCGGCGAAGGAGTCGCTGCCTTTCAGAGCGTCCGGGTCGCCGAACAGGGCGCTGTAGGACGGGCTGTTGTACAGGCGGCGACCATTCAGGTCCAGTACGGCGACCAGGTCGCCCATGTTTTCCGCGATCAGGCGGAAGAAGGCCTCCTGTTCGCGCAAGGCGATCTCGACCTGCTTGCGGCTGGTGATGTCGAGGATCACGGCAATGCGGGCATCGTGGCCCTGGTAGTCTATATCGTGCGAATGCGCCTCGATGGCCATCACGGTGCCATCCTTCTTCAAGTGGTGCCATTCCCCCGCATAGGCCAGTCCGGCCAGCCGCGCGGCCAGGTCGGCGATCGGTCGCTTCTCGTTATCCGGATACAGGTCGGTCAGGGTCAGCGCCATGGCTTCGTCCAGGCTGTAACCGTAGTGGTCCAGGAAGGCCTCGTTCACCGCCAGCAGGCGCAGGCTGCCGCGTTCGTAGATCAGCATGGAGGCCGGGTTGTGCATGAACAAGTGGCGGTAGCGGGCCTCGCTGTCGAGCAGCGCCAGTCGGCCGTGATATTGGCCGGTGATGTCGCGCACCACGGCGATGACCTGGGCGTTATCGGGCAAGCGGCTCAGGCGGGCCTCGAAGTGCCGCTTGCCCTGTGGGAAGGGCAGGTCGTATTCGAAGGTCGCCAGACCGCCCTGTTTTTGGACATGGTTCAGGTGGTTCTCGAACAGGGTGGCAGTCTCGGCTGGCAATACCTCCTGCATGCGTCTGCCCAGGAAGTCCTCCGGTGGAACATAGAGATCGCCACCGCTATGCGCCCGGTAATCCCGGATGGTGCCGTCGCTGTCGAGCAGGAAGAACAGGTCGGGCAGGGCCTGGAAGACCGAGTCCAGGATCGTTTCGCTCTCCCGCACCCTGGTCCTGGTCTGCATGAATTCCATGGCAAAGCCGATATCCAGGGCCAGTTCGTCGAGCAGCTTCAATTCCTCCGCGTCGAAGAAGCCGGCCTGGCCGGCATACAGGCTGAACACGCCGCGCACCTGTTCGCCGATCCGGATCGGCAGGCCGACCGACGACCGGTAGCCCCGTGCCAGTGCGTCTTCGCGCCATGGCGCCATACGCGGGTCGTTGGCGATGTCTGCGCAGACCACGTGTTGGCCCTGTCTCAGGGCCATGCCGGTAGGGCCGCGACCATGTTCGTCTTCACCCAGCGAGACATGTACCAGGTCGAGATAGCCGTCGACCTGGCCGGCGCTGGCGACCGGGCTCACCTGGCCGCTGACCGGGTCGGCCATGCCGATCCAGGCCATGCGGAAGCCGCCGACCTCGACAGCGATGCGGCAGGCCTCGCGGAACAGGCTGTCCGGGTCGCGCAGGCGCACGATGCTCTCGTTGATGCCGCTCAGTACCGCATAGACCCGGTTCAGTTGGAGTATCCGTTCTTCGGCCAGGTGGCGCCTCGTGATGTCGCGGGCGATGCCCAGGACACCGAGCAGGTTGCCGGTCTGGCCGTATACCGGCGTCTTGATGGTTTCCAGCAGTTCCCGGTGATCGTCGCTGGCAAAGGTGACCCATTCATCGTTGCTGGAGGGGCCGCCGACAGCAATGGCGGCCAGGTCCTTTTCCCGGAAGAAGTCCACCAGTTCGGGGGACAGGAAGTCGTGATCGGTCTTGCCCAGGATGGCCTCTTCCCTGGCGCCGAAAAATTGCTCGAAACGTGGGTTGCAGGCGAGATAGACGCCCTGCGGGTCTTTCATCCAGACCAGGTCGGGCAGGGTGTTCAGCAGGGAGCGCAGACGTGCCGCCGTCATGGCCAGATGTTTGGCCCCCTCGGTCATCCGGTAGACCATGGCTGCCACCACCAGGGCAGAAAGTATGCCCAGCAGCCGGATCAGCCAGAGGGATTGATCCGGCTGGCCCCAGCCCCTGGCCGGAATCGCGGCGATCTGCCAGGTGCCGCCGGGCAGGAGTACCTCCTGGCTGACCGGCTTCAGGGCGAAAATACGATCGTCGCCAAAAAATGTCCCGCCCTGGGCACCCTTGCCGTTGGCACCGCGAATCGCGATGTGCAAGTCCGGATTCGCTTCGGTCAGGCCGGACTGCCGGTAGAGCACATCGACGTCGATCACCGCGGAAACCAGGCCCCAGAAGTGCGGTTTCCCATCCTCCGTGCTGGCCGGCACATAGACGGGCTCACGGGCGACGATGCCGGTGCCGCCCTGTTCCAGTTGCAATGGTCCGGCCACCACCGCCTGGCCGGTTGCCATGACCCGGAGGGCGGCATCGCGCTGGACCGGATGGGTGCGGTAATCCAGGCCGATGGCGGCCTGGTTGCCTTCGAGCGGATACATCAGGGAAATCACCATGTCCGGCGCCCCGGCAATGTTGCGCAGGGCATGGCGCGGATTGATCAGGCCGCGTGCGATGCGGCTGAACTCCGCCTGATCGATGTCGGGGTGGGCAGAGATCACGGCGGTCAGGCCATGCACCAGGAGCAGATTGGCGTTGATCACCCCTTCCAGGCGGGCACGCACGGTGGCCAGGTTTTCATGCACGCTGATCCTCTCGCGTTCGAGCGCGAAGCCCTTGGCGAAATGCTCGATCACCTGTTCCGCTGCCAGCACCAGAAGTGCGGCCAGCAGGGCGAAAAACCAGGGCCGCCAGTACGACAGCGTGAGTGCCGGGCGCTTGTGTGCCGTGTCAGCCAACCGGAAAGGACTCATCCTCGTATTCCCAGTTCGTACTCATGCAGCCTGCCGACCTGCTATCGGCAAGCCATGCCGATTTATCGTTCTATGCCCTTGGATGATAAACGTGGGCTGGGTGGGGAAATGATTACATGCTGAGCGATTCTACTCTCAGCTGATGTCGCTGTTCGCACTATGCAAGGTGACCGGTATCCGGCGCGAGCCGAACGGCCGTTCGAAGTGGGCAAAGCGGCCGGCGACGGTGCTGCCGCAATGCGGGCAGGTGCCCTGGTCGGTGAGCTTGTATTCGAGTATCTCGTACCAGTCGCGCACGATCAGCGCCTTGCCGCAGGACGGACAGAAGGTGGTGTCGCCGGTCGTGTCGTGCACGTTGCCGGTGTAGACGTAGTGCAGCCCGGCCGCCCTGGCTAGATCGCGGGCGCGGCTCAGGGTGGCTGGCGGGGTGGCCGGCAGGTCGCGCAGCTTGTAGTCGGGGTGGAAGGCGGAGAAGTGCAGCGGCACGTCCGGCCCGAGTTCCTTCATGATCCAGGCGGCCAGGCCCTGGATCTCGGCATCGCTGTCGTTCAGGGTCGGTATCAGCAGGGTGGTGATCTCCAGCCAGACATCGGTCTCCCGCTTCAGGTAGACCAGAGTGTCCAGGATGGGCTGCAGGTGGCCGCCGCAGTACTTGACGTAGAACTCGTCGGTGAAGCCCTTGAGGTCGACGTTGGCGGCGTCCATCACGGCATAGAACTCCTTGCGCGCCTCGGCGTGGATGTAGCCGGCGGTGACGGCGACATTCTTGAGGCCCGCTTCCCGGCAGGCGACCGCGGTGTCGATGGCGTACTCGGCGAAGATGACCGGGTCGTTGTAGGTGTAGGCCACGCTCTTGCAGCCCATGCGGGTGGCGGCACGGGCGATCTCGGCCGGCTGGGCGCTGTCCATCAGGCGGTCCATGTCTTTCGATTTCGAAATATCCCAGTTCTGGCAGAACTTGCAGGCCAGGTTGCAGCCGGCGGTGCCGAAGGAAAACACCGAGGTACCGGGATAGAAGTGGTTGAGCGGTTTCTTCTTGATCGGGTCGACGTCGAA
>JBAZLW010000083.1:0-9045 GCA_041650095.1 Hydrogenophilaceae bacterium
CGATCACCGGCCAGCCGCGCACCTCTGCCTTGGAGATGAAGCGTGCCGGCAGGTGGCTGTGGATGAGATAGATGTCCAGCCAGGACACGTGGTTGGCGACGATCAGGGCGCCGCCGCCCCGAACGGTGGGCGGCCGACCGCGTGAGACCACGCGGACGCCGACCACACCGAGCAGGCGTCGGGCCCAGCGGAGCAGCCGCTTCTCGCGTTCAGCCCGATCAAGAAACGGGAACAGGAACAACACCGTCGCCACGCCGGCCCCGAGGTGGGCGAACAGACGCGCAACGCGCAGGGAAGCCGTCAGGGAAGGCATGCTATAGGCACGGTTGACCGGAGTGGGCAGAGCTTAGCCACGAACCATGACAAAAACATAACCGGCGCAAGTCGCGCCGGTTACATCGCCGCCTGTTGCAGCGAACCTGGCAGGAACCACTCTCAGTGAGTGACGCGCGCTTCGCCACCGGATTCCAGCAGGCGGACGCGATCGCCGACCCGGAAGTCCTCGCCGGTATCTTCCTGGACGATCGCGATGGTGCGACCGGAGTCGAGGCGGACGGTGAGTTCCAGGCCATTCTTCTTGGTCGAGTGCTCTTCGATCGCCTTGCCCGCCACGCCGCCGGCCACGGCACCGAGCACGGCACCGACAATGGCGCCCTTGCCCTGGCCTATATTGCTGCCGGCCACGCCGCCGACCACCGCGCCGGTCGCGGTACCGACACCGGACTTGCTGCCCTCGATCTGCACGCTGCGCACGCTCTCGACGACGCCCATCTTCACTTCATAGACGCGCCGGGCGTCGCTGCGCTGATAGTCGCTGCTGCCCAGGCCGCTGGTACAGCCAGCCGACAAGATGGCCACCAGAATCAGCGCGCTACCGGTAATAGCCTTCATGGTTTGCTCCTTTACAATGCGTAGCCGAATTCGGCACGGAAACGATCTGCAATCTCGTCAAAGTCAAAGCGGTGGTTCTGGCCACCCCGGCTGGCAATCTTGATGCTGCCCAGGATGCCGGCCAAGCGCCCTGCGGTACTCCAATCATAGCCCTTGAGCATGCCGAACATCAGGCCGGCCCGGTAGGCATCGCCGCAGCCGGTCGGATCCATGATCGCGCGCGGCTTGGCCGGCGGGATATCGATCACCTGGCCGTCGGCATAAATACGCGAGCCCTTGGCGCCCAGCGTGACAACCAAGGCCTTGACCTCCTTCGCCAGCGCCTCCAGCTTGCGGCCAGTGCGCTCCTGAAGCATCTCCGCCTCGTAGTCATTGACCGCAACAAAGTCCGCCAGTTCGACGAATTGTTGCAATTCGACGCCACTGAACATCGGCATGCCCTGGCCCGGATCGAAAATGAACGGAATGCCGGCCTCATGGAACTGGCGGGCATGGTCGAGCATGCCCTGGCGCCCGTCCGGTGCGACGATGCCCAGCTTGATGCCGGCCGAGTCGGCAACCTTGTTGTCATGCGCCGAATTCATCGCGCCCGGGTGGAAGGCGGTGATCTGGTTGTCGTCCAGGTCGGTGGTGATGAAGGCCTGTGCGGTATAGCTGCCGGCGATCCTGCGGATATGCTCCTGGCCGATATCGAGACCGTTCAGGCGGTCAGCATAGGAACCATAATCGTCGCCCACGGTGGCCATGATCACCGGCTCACCGCCCAGCATCTTCAAATTGTAGGCGATGTTGCCGGCGCAGCCGCCGAATTCGCGGCGCAGGTCCGGCACCAGGAAGGCGACGTTCAGAATGTGGATCTGCTCCGGCAGGATGTGGTTCTTGAAGCGGTCATGAAACACCATGATGGTGTCGAAAGCCATGGAGCCGCAGATCAGTGTGCGCATACCGGATTCCCAATTGTGAAGATAACCCGGCGATTTTCGCCTTTTCGCGACTATTTGTCGTGATCCGCGGCAATGCAGAACTTGACGCCAGCCATGATTCCGGCTTTAATTCGCGGCTCCCAGGCCGGGCGACCCGGCCACGCAACACAGAAGGCCAGTTAGCTCAGTTGGTAGAGCAGCGGATTGAAAATCCGCGTGTCCTTGGTTCGATTCCGAGACTGGCCACCAGAATCTTCAAGGGCTTAGCTTCACGGCTAGGCCCTGTTTGCTTTCTGAAGCCACTTTCCGCTTACTGCCTGAGAAACACCTCCCGAAGTGCCTTTTGCTTTGGCATTCTTGATGAGTACTGCGCTATGTCCCAACCGCCATCCTGGCTTCCCTTCACTGTAAGCTGCTCCGGTGTGTTCTTTGCATTTATCTAGACAGCCAATGGAAGAAGCGTTGCGACTATGTCATGCTGGCCAGCTATGTGTATCAAGAAAACAAACGCAGGACGCGTTTATTACGTTGCAAACGAGGAGAACGTCATAAAGTCACTATTGTTCAGCTCACTCATCGCGCTTGCACTCGCAATCACCCCCGCTTGGGGCGCTGGCGAAATTGCGCAAGAAAAACCTGTGACCGCAAAGAAACACAAGGCGTCCCAGAAACACAAAGCGACGAGTAAAAACAAGACGTCCAAAACGCAACAAGTCGTTCAAATTTCCAAAACCGCGACCGCGGAACCCACTGTGGCTGTGACGCCAGCCTTGGTACAGCCATCGATCAATCCATATTTGCCTGTTGCCATACCCCTCATGGCCGGGGTTGTTGTCACCCCGCCGATGGCACCCGTAGCCGTTATGGCTCCGCCGCGACCCTCAGCGCCAGTCAATCCTTACCTGCAACCCATTCTTTTCCCTCCCTTTATTACAAATCAGCCGCCGGCCGTGGTTTTCCCGGCGATTTCAAGAACCCAGTACGGGGAAGCAGTACCAACGACACTGACTTATTTGCCGAACGGGCTAGCGGGCATCTCAACCCAATTCAAGAGCCTCGTACCGACTCAACTCTCTTCGTTGCTATCAGTGAGTGATGGGGAATCGCATTGGCCGATCTCTTTCAAGACCGTCTACCCAACCGGAGAGAAACCCCTCTGGGTCTTGACGCTCAAATGCCCCACAGAAGCTGCGTTCGGAATTGCGCCGCCGCCGGTAAAAGTGGTTCACATCGCTTTGACGGCCGTTATGGATGGCATCAACTATACCGGCGTGCTCCCGGTGAACTTGCAGCAAGTCTGCCAGTGAGCCATTGATCCGCCAAGGTCGTCCTGTTTGTAGCGTTATCCGTTCGAATGCCGACACGTCCTGAACGTCCGCTGGCCGCAGAAGTGGCCAGTCAATAGAGGGAAGTGCGGGACAGCGCTGATGTGCGTCTGCAAATGGATACCCCTAGGATTCATGGTGCTGGATGCCTGACAGCATGTGGTTCACATAGGCCCTGAGCGTAGCCGGTTTGAGCGGTTTGTGCAGCACGGGCAATCCCGAGACGTCGATGGCCTGCATGGTGGTTGCCGCTGTATCACCGGTAATCAGGGCCGCCGGGATGTCCGGTCCGAACTCGGCGCGCAGTTCTGCGATGGCTTCGATGCCGGTGCGGCCGTCGCGCAAGCGGTAGTCGCTCAGGATGGCGGCCGGCCGCCGCCCCAGTTCCAGCAAATCGTCCTTGATCTGCCGAGCATCGATATCAGCCGCCAGGTCGATACCCCATTGGTCGAACACGGCGGTCATGGCTTCCAGAATGGACACGTCATCGTCGATCAGGACCACCAGAGGCGGCGCACCCGCCCGTTTGCCCGCGGACTCGTCGAGCCACGGCATCGACTCTTCTTCGCGGACAAACGGCGGCTCGCAGCGTGCTGCCCGGATACAGAAGGCCGAGCCCTTGCCCAGTTCGGACCTGACCTCAACCGGGCTGCCCAGCAGCCGGGCCAGGCGCTGCACGATGGCGAGCCCCAGACCCAAGCCCTTGTCACGGTCCCGTTCCGGATTTTCAAGCTGGAAATATTCCTCGAAAATACGCCGCCGGAAGACCTCCGGAATACCCCTGCCACTGTCGAGCACTTCGAATCGGACCCAGTCGCTCTGCACCCGCCGAAGACCGACCACGATGCGTCCGCGCTCGGTATAGCGGATGGCATTGACGATCAGATTGCTCAGGATCCGCTCCAGCAGAACGGGGTCGGTGTAGACGGCGACCCTGCTGCCATGAACATGCAGTTCCAGGCCTTTTTCGGCCGCCATTGGCCGGTATTGCCTGGCCAGCCGCTCGAATATGGGTCCGACCACGAAGCACTCCAGGTGGGCGACGACCACCCCGGCATCGAGCTTGGAAATATCCAGCAACGAGTTCAGCAGCGTTTCCATCGCCTGAGCCGAGGCCTCGATGTGCCCGACCAGCCTGGCCGGCTCGCCACCTTGCGGCCGCACCTCTTCCTTGAGCGCCTCGACCAGGAGTGCAAGCGCGTGCATGGGCTGCCGCAGGTCGTGGCTGGCCGCCGCAAGAAAGCGTGAACGGGACATGACGGCGGCCTCCGCGGCCAATTTTTGCTCCCGCAGTTCCGTAGTTGCCTCGATCACGCGCTGATCCATTTCGATGGCGTGGTGCTGCATGACCTCGGCCATGCGATTGATGCCCTGCTCCAGTGCTCCGATCTCTCCCCGTGATCCTCCCTTGATCCTGGCACCCAGCCGGCCACCGGCAATCTCCCTGACAGTCGCGATCACCTCATGCAGCGGCCGGCTTAGCCCCTGGCTTAGCCGCCAGGCCAACCCGCCCGCCACGAGCAACAACAGACCGGCAAGACTGCCCACCAGCAACATCGACCTTCTTTGCGCCGACAGGATGGGTACCATGTCGAGAACCACCATGACCTGGCCGATCAGTTCATTTTCCGTAGCTTCGTCGTGCGCCAGGTAAGGATCGTCCAGGGACTGATTGTGGAATATGACCGGGCGCACGAAGTAAACCTGGTTTCCAGTACGCCATTCCCGCACCCTGCCGGGCATTCCCGGTGCCGGCAGATTTTCCCGGCCGCTGATCAGTTGCCACTGCCCGGACCGGTCCGAGATGCCGACGCTGACACAATTCCGGGCGGCCTTTTCGTAATTCAGCAGCCGTTGCAGATACTGATCGTTACCGGTAAACAGATCGAAGGCGGCTGACTCCGCCAGGCGTAGGGCCATGGCTCGGCCACGTTCGTACAAGGCCTCTTCCGTGGCATTGACCTCGCGATGGGCGAAATACCCCGCCAGCACGATGACCGCGAAAAACAGCGGCACGAGGGCAACCGCCATGATCCGCGAACGCAGATCACGCAGGAACAAGGCCTGCCTGTCTTTAGATTGAGAGGCCGGGTCGGACAAGAATCAGCCCGCCCCTCCCAAGCCCATCTTCTGCGCCAGCAACAGGGCCTCTGTCCGGCTGTTTACGTTGAGCGCCCTGAAGATGGTCGCCAAGTGGATCTTCACCGTCCCCTCGGTTACGTTGAGGTTGAGCGCAATCTGTTTGTTATTCAGACCTTTGGCCAGTTCACGCAACACTTCGACCTGCCTGCGGGTCAGTGACTCCTGCTGCCCCGTTTCCAGGATCACGGTCTGACCATTGCCATGCTGATTGTCCAGCATGGTGGGCGGGATGTAGACGCCGCCGGCCAGCATCAACCTCAGCGCGCTCAGGATGACCTCGCTTGGCGAGGATTTGCAGATATAGCCCAGAACGCCCTTGGCAAGCAGGCGTTGTATGCTCGATCGCTCGTCGGTAGCCGACAGCACGCCGACCGGAATATGCGGAAACGATGCACGGAAACCCGCCACGCCTTCGATCCCGGGCATGCCGGGCATGCACAAGTCCAGCAGGGCCAGGTCAAAATCCTCAAACTGTCGAGCCGCCTCGAATGCGGCTGGATAATCCGTGGCCTCGATGATCTCGACCTCCGGCGCCAGCTTCAACAGGACCGGCTTGACCCCTTCCCGGAACAGCGGGTGGTCGTCAGCAAAAAGGATACGCATGGCCATACTCTCCCACATTTCCCATGGTAAGACCCAACCCCCTATCAGCGCATCTCGACATCCGTAGCGTATATCGTTAGATATATGCTTTTATGCCTTTTTGTGGATATCCCCAATAGAAACGAGGCCGTATGATGATTATAGATAGCAATTGCCGACTCTACCCATACTGGTGGTCGGGGAGCCAACAGCAAGACCTTACTAATAAAAACACTGCACTACCATCCGAGCCGGGCTTCAGCCCGGTTTTTTTTTCGCCTACCGCAGGCCGAGCCGCTGCCACAGCGTACTGGTCAGGCCCGCCTGATTCAGGGTGTAGAAATGCAGGCCCGGCACCTCGGCGGACAGCAGTCGATCACACAGACCGGTTACGAAATCCAGACCGAAGGCCTTGATTGAGGCATTGTCGTCGTAATAGCTCTCCAGCTTCTTGGCCAGCCAGCGCGGTATCTCGGCACCACACATGGCGGAAAACCGGGCCAGCTGGCCATAATTCGAGATCGGCATGATGCCGGGCACGATGGGAATGGTAATCCCCATCGCATCGCATTCGTCGCGAAACTGGAAATAGGCGTCGGCATTGAAGAAATACTGGGTGATCGCCGCGTTGGCGCCGGCATCGACCTTGCGCTTGAAGTTGCGCAGGTCATCCTCGTAATTGCGCGCCTGCGGATGCATTTCGGGATAGGCCGCGACCTCGATGTCGAACCAATCGCCGGTCTCCTCGCGGATGAAGGCCACCAGTTCGTTGGCATAGCGGAACTCGCCCGGGTCGGCCACACCTGACGGCTGATCGCCGCGCAGGGCGACGATGTGGCGGATGCCATTGCGCTTGTAAGTGTCCAGGATTTCCCGGATGTTCTCTCGGCTGGAACCGATACAGGACAGATGCGGAGCCGCTGCCGATCCTTCGCCCTGAATTTCCAGCACGGTTTCCAGGGTGCGATCGCGCGTGGAGCCGCCGGCGCCGAAGGTCACCGAGAAAAACTTCGGCTTGAGCTGGGCCAGTTGACGCCGCGTTTCCCGCAACTTTGCCGCCCCCTCGGCGGTCTTGGGCGGGAAGAATTCCATACTGAAAATGCGTTCGGACATGCTCATGCTCGTTCTCTGATTCCGGCGATTCTACCCGAGCGCCGTGCCCAGCGCCCGCCCAACCGCCCAGGTCGCTGCGCCGGCCGCGGCGCCGATCAGCAGCATGCGCAAGCCGCCCTGCCAGGACTTGCGGCCGGTAAACAGGCTGAGCGTGGCGCCGACGCCGAACAGGCTGACCGCCGAGGCCACCATGGCGCCATACAGGGCAATGCCGGCCGACAACAGCAGATAGGGCAACAGCGGGATGCTGGCGCCCAGCGCGAACGCCCCGAACGACGCGATCGCCGCCGCCCAGGGCGAGCCCAGATCTTCCGGGTTCAGGCCCAGTTCTTCGCGGGCCAGTGTGTCGAGGGCCTTGTCCGGATCGGCGATCAAGGTGTCGGCCAGCCGTTTCGCCTCCTCGCGCGGCAGCCCCTTGGCCTCGTAGATCAACGCCAGTTCGGCCGCCTCCTCATGCGGATACTCATCCAGCTCTTCGCGCTCGAGCCCGATCTGGTATTCGAAGAACTCGCGCTGGGCGCGCACCGAGACGTATTCGCCCGCCGCCATCGAGAAGGCGCCGGCCAGCAGGCCGGCGACGCCGGACATGACCACCACCGCGGGATCGCCCGAGGCACCCGCCACACCCAGGATCAGGCTGGCGTTGGATACCAGGCCGTCGTTGGCGCCGAACACGGCCGCCCGCAGGCTGCCGCCGCCCGGCACAGTGTGGCGTTCGCCGACCTGGTCGAGCCGGGTCGGCGTCACGTGTCCGGGCTGGTTGTACAGCACCATGCCGCGCACCTTCATGGCCGCCAGCACCGAACGCATCGGACCGATCCCGAACCGACGGATCAGCCAGCCGACCAGGCGGGTACGCGGGTCGGGCAGGTAGGCTTCCGGTGGCGGCATGCCCGCCCTGGCCATCCCGGCCAGCCAGATCTCCGCCTGGCCTTCGGCCGACTTGGCGAGTTCGAGAAACAGCACCTGCCTGGGCGTCCCAGACTCGACGTCGGAGACGATGCGATACAGCCAGGCGGAACGTTTTTCCTCGCGCCACGAATCGAGCAGATGGTTGGTCATGCCAGTAATCCCCTTCGGTATTGCACCGCCTCGGCGACATGCGCGGCCGTGATGCACTCCATGCCGGCCAGATCGGCCAGGGTACGGGCCAGCTTGAGCACCCTATGATAGGCCCTCGCCGACAGGTTCAGGCGGGCAATCGCCTGGCGCAGCAGTGCGGTACCGGCCTCATCCAGTGCGCAGACGCTGTCGATCTCGCTGTTGCTGAGACCGGCGTTGGCCTTGCCTTGGCGCGCAAGCTGCCGTTCACGGGCGGCAATGACCCGCAGCCTGACCATTGCGCTGGATTCGCCTGCCGGGGCGTCGATCAGATCCTGCTCGGGCAGGGCCGGGACTTCCACATGCAGGTCGATCCGGTCCAGCAGCGGGCCGGACAGACGGCTGCGATAGCGGCTCACCTGCTCGGCCGTGCAGCGGCATCGCCCGGACGGATGGCCGAGAAATCCGCACGGACAGGGATTCATCGCCGCGACCAGTTGGAACCGGGCCGGAAAATCGGCCTGGCGGACGGCGCGGGAAATGGTGATACGGCCCGATTCCAGGGGTTCGCGCAGTACTTCCAGGGCCTGGCGGGAGAACTCTGGCAACTCGTCGAGAAAAAGGACGCCGTTGTGGGCCAGGCTGATCTCGCCGGGGCGCGGATTGCCGCCGCTGGTAAGACTTGCTTTATCTAAGAATTGACCAAAAATAAACAAGAACATGGTCACTCGCCGCATCACCTCGAATCCCGCAACGGTAACCGGTACGGCCGCTACTGACCAGAAATATGAATCAACGCTGGAGCAGGATTATTTCGTCCTCCTACGTTTCGATCCTTGGGTGGAGAAGTTCATCGAACAACCGATCACCGTGCCCTGGACCGACCAGAATGGCAAAGTCCGGAAATACACCCCTGACGTGCTCGTTCATTTCCGCTCCGACGTCGCGCCGGAAGATCGGCGGCCGCCACTGTTGGTTGAGGTAAAACCTGATCTCGATGAGGAGGGCAGAACGATGCGCCGAAGAGG
>JBAZLW010000084.1:0-8993 GCA_041650095.1 Hydrogenophilaceae bacterium
CATCGCCGAGACGCCGTCGACCCGATCCAGACGGATGACGATGCGGCTGGTGGTTTGGCTGCGGCCGATCACGTACTGATCGTCGATGGAAGTCACCACCATGCCGATGGTGCTGCCGTTGACGTGCAGGCTGACGCCGCGGTTCTTGTCCTTGCTCTCCTGGAGCACTGCGCGCAACGGGTCGGAAAGCGGGACGGGGTCTGCCGCAGCCGCAGAGGTGGACAGCAGGCAAGCCAAGAGTAGTGCAGACAACAAGCGGGACATGGCTGGGCTCCTCATCATGGTGGTGGCACGGCCATCATAGCCCCGGGCCGGCCGGTGCGTAAGCGCACTATTTCATGGCCGACTTCAGTTTGATGGTCTCCCCCGCCACCATGAAGGCGCCCATGCCCCGATGGTGCAGGGTCTTCGGGTCCTTGACCGCCGGATCGACCCAGGCCTTGACCACCTCCAGGATGAAGATGCCGTAGCGGTTCACCATCCGGGTGTCGTGGACCCGGCATTCCAGATTGGCGTAACACTCGCCCACCAGCGGCGCCTGCACCAGCGTGGCCGGTTCGGCGGTGAGCCCGAAGGCCTGGAACTTGTCGACCTCGCGGCCGGAACAGTTGCCGACTGCGACCACCTGTTCCGCCAGATCGGCGGTCGGGATGGCGAGCACGCATTCCCGGGCCGCCTTGAGCAGGCCGTAGCTGTAATCCCGGTTGCTGACCACGCAGGCGACCAGGGGCGGCTCAAACTCGACCATCATGTGCCAGGACAGGGTCATGACATCCGGCCGCGCCTTGCCGGCCGTGGTCAGCAACACCACCGGCCCGGGTTCGAGCAGGCCGTACACCTTGGCCAGGGGATAGCTTCGTTTCGCCATGCCGACACCTCCATGAGGCTATGCACCCTAACAGCTTAGGCCATTTCCCCGACCGACTCGGCCAGGGCCGCCACCACCGAGACGCCGCTGCCGTCCTCAGGGTCGAGCCGGCGCAGCACGTCGAGGTAGCCAGTCGAGGCGGGCGCCTCGCCCCGGCGCAAGGCGATGAAGGCCAGGGCCTTGAGGGCCAGCAGTACCTGGCTGGCCAGCAACGGGTCCAGGCAACCGAGGTGCTGCCGAGTCCAGGCCGCCGACTCGGCTGGAAGGCCGCCGCGCCGGGCGGCCTCGGCCAGGGCACGGTCGGCGAAATCGCGCGCCCGGTCGAATTGGCGCCGGCGGTTATGGAACTTGTACAGCACCCGGAAGAAGGGCAACGGGTCGGCGGCCTGGCTGCAGGCGTAATCGAGCAGGAAGTCGGCGCGGACCGGGTCCCTGGGGTATTCGGCCATGGCCTCGCGCAGCAGGCGCTCCGCCGCGGCGTCGTCAGTCATAGGCCGGCAGGGTGGTGAGCCGGGCATCGTCGACCGGGGTGCCGACGGCGAAGTGGTAGACGACCTGATAACGGTCGTCGGCCAGGCCGAGGATTTCATGATCGGCATCGTCGAAGAAGCAGCCGATGCCGGTGCCGCGCCAGCCGTCGGCCTCGGCCGCCAGGGTGAGGGCGTGGCCGAGCAGACCGGCCTCCCAGTGCAGGTGGCGCCAGGCGGCCGGGGTTTCGGCGATGGGCGCGGCGAATTCGGCCACGAACATGACGGCGAAGGCGCACTGGCTGGCGATGTCCTGGTGGCAGGAGACGGTACGGGCGGTGCGTTCGGCCTTGGCGGCGATGAGTTGGTACAGGGGCAGCGCGGCATCGGCCGGCTCCCAGGCGAATTCGCCGCGCATGGCCTTGGCCAGCCCGGTCAGGCCGGACTCGGCGCGCGGCAGGCAATACAGGCCGGCGGCGATGCCCTCGACCCGGTGCACCAGCAGGACCGGGTGGACCCGGACCGGCATCGGCCAGGGCCCGAGGGCCGCCGAGCCACCCGGCAGCAGGGCACCGAGGAGACGGCGGAACACCGTCAGCGGCATCACGGTATGGCCATCGAAGGCCTGGGCGCTGCGGCGCTTGAGCAGAATGGCCGCGGCATCCGCCATCCCCTCGGGCAGGTTTGCCTTGGCGGACCGGGCGAGGGACAACACATTGGCCGAATCCACGGCGGTCTGCCCGTCCGGCGGGAGCGCAAGGACGCCGCGCGTGGCCGCGGCCACCTCGTCGATCACCGGCCACTGGTACATGGGCCGTGCATCGAGCAGGCTCGGGCGGCCGTGCCAGTCGGTGCAGGCGGGGGGTTCTCCGGCGCCGAACAGGGCCAGCATGGCCTCCGCCTCCTCGCGCTCGACCCCGGCGAATTCCTCCGCGCGGTCGAGGCCGAGGCGGCCATCGAGGCTTTCCGGAGCCATCGCCAGCAGGCGCGGGCGCCAGCCCAGCAGGGCGGCCGCGCAGGCGACCGCGCCGAGCACATGACCCAGATCGAGCTGGCAATAACGGAAGGCCCGCTCGCCGTATTTCCAGGCCTCGCGCCAGGCGATGGAAGAAAAACCCAGCCAGAGCCCGGGCTCGCCCGAGGCCTTTCCCGAAGCGAAGTCGGCGCGCCGCTCCAGACTGTGGTCCTCGGGCTGGTAGTGATAGAGGCCGTCGGCCAGGCCGTCGATGCCGCGGGCAAACAGCCAGGTCTCGGTCGGGTGCAGGTTGCCGGACGAGGGATGCGCCCGCAGCGACCAGCGGGCTTCGCCGTATTGCTTCCAGGCCGTGATGGCGACGGCGTGACGGAGCAGGACCGACAGGTTGGCCAGGGTCGGCGGCGCGGCGCGGCGTTCGGCCGGCAGTTCGTCCCAGGCCACCGTCGGGGTCGCCGGGTCGCGCGGCAGATGCACCACTTCGGTGCCCGGCCAATGCCGGAACGGCGAGGGCTGGGCGTCCCAGTCCAGGCTGCCGGGGCCGGCGGCGTATTTGTCCAGGCGGTGCTTGGTACGCTCGTGGTAGGCGCGTACCGTGGCGGCGGCATCCATCAGGGGGTGGGGCCCTGGCTCAGTTCCTCGGCCAGACAGCCGATCGGTTCGGCCAGTTGCCCGTCCGGGCCGATCTCGAAACGGACCAGATAGATCTCCTCATCCGGCATCGCCTCGACGTGGCCGACGTTGACCACCACGCCGCGCACCCCAGCGCTCGCCAGCAATTCTCCCGGCGCAACGCCGGGTAGGCCACTGTCACCGGTCTCCTCGATCGGATCGTTGTAGATATCCTGGGCGGTATAGACCAGATCGCCCATCTCGAATCGGCTCATGTCGGGTTCCTCGCAATAACGGCGCAAAGGCGCCGGATAATCTAACGCAGCAAACAGCGTGCCATTCTAGGGATGGTTGTTTGCGATACTGTTGCGCAGACGGTCCAGTTGTCCCAGCAGCCCTTCGTGCGCGGCATGGAATTCCACCAGCCGGCGGATGGCCTGCTCACCCTGGCCGGCCATCTTCAGGGCCACCAGTTCGCGGGCGAGGGCGTGGATCCGTTCATGTATCGGCGCGATGCCCTGGAAGGTCGCCAACTCGCCGTAGCGCATCAAGCCTTGACCCGCACACCAGCGGCCGAAACGGCAGGCATGGTGACTCAGTTGCGGCGGCGAACCTGCGGCGTGTGCATCCGTGCCGACCCAGGCGGCCAGGGCGGCGGCCCAGTGGCGATGGTCGATTTCGGCGACGATGACCGGTAGATCCTGCTTGGCGTAGCGTACCCTCGCCGCCCTGCCCCAACTCTCGTGGGGCTGCCAGTTGGCCACCCAGGCCGGCACCGCCTCGGCCGCCATCGGCCGGGCAATGGCGTAGCCCTGGGCCAGGTCGCAACCCAGGTGCAGCAGCAGGATGCCATGCTCGACCTCTTCCACTCCTTCGGCGATGACCTTGCGCTGGAAGGCCTCGGCCAGCCCGATGATGCCGTCGACGATGGCCATGTCCTCGCTGTCGCGCAGCATGTCGCGCACGAAGGACTGGTCGATCTTGAGGGTCTCCGCAGGCAGGCGCTTGAAGTAGCTCAGCGAGGAATAGCCGGTACCGAAATCGTCCAGTGCGAAGGTCACGCCAAACAGGCGGCAGGCCTCGATCAGGCCGGTGACGTGGAGCAGGTCGTCGAGCGCGCTGGTCTCCAGGATTTCCAGCTCCAGGTCGCTGGCCGGGACGCTCAGGTGCCTGGACAGGGCCTTGGCCAGGTAGTCGGTAAAACCGGGGTTTTGCAGGTGGCGGGCGGAGATGTTCACGCTCACCGGCAGGATCAGCCCGGCCTTGCGCCAGGCCTCCATCTGGGCCAGCGCCGTTTCGATCACCCATTCGCCGGCGGCGACCGAAAGCTCGGTCTCGTCGATGAAGGACAGGAACTCGGACGGCGCCAGCAGGCCGCGTTCCGGATGCTGCCAGCGGATCAGCGCCTCGGCACCGACCACCTTGCCCCGGCGCATGTCCACCTTGGGTTGGTAATAGAGCCTGAATTCGCCGTGCGCCAGCCCCTCCTCGACCCGGCTCTTCGCCTCGCGCTGGGCGCGGCTGCGGCGGTCACGCTCGGGATCGAACAGGTGGTAACGGTTGCGGCCGCCCTCCTTGGCTGCGTACATGGACTGGTCGGCATGCCGGATCAGGGTATCGGGGTCGGTTTCGTCGAGCGGGAAGATCGCCACCCCGACACTGGCCGACAACTCGACCGGGTTGCCCTGTACCGAGTAGGGCTGGGCGACGGAGCGCGACAAGCGCTCCAGGGTGCGCCGGCACTCTTCGACGTCCTTCAGTCCCGACAGCAACAGGACGAACTCGTCGCCGCCCAGCCGGGCCACGGTATCGCCGGCACGCAGGCCGAGGGTGAGACGGCTGGCCACCTCGACCAGCAGTTGGTCGCCGGCCTCGTGGCCGTAGCGGTCGTTGACCGGCTTGAACTCGTCCAGGTCCAGGTAGCAGACCGCCAGCAGATCGCCGGTCCGCCGCGCCTGCGCCAGCGCGATATGCATCCGGTCGGCGAGCAGGACCCGGTTGGGCAACTGAGTCAGGGCATCGTAGTGGGCGATGCGCTCCAGGTGCTGCTGGTGAGACTTGAGCTGGGTGATATCGGTGAACACGCCGACGAAATATCCGCGCCCCTCTCCCTGCGCCGGCACGGCGGTAATGGCCAGGAGTTCGGCGAACAACTCGCCGTTTTTCCTGCGGTTCCAGACCTCGCCGCGCCAGAGGCCGGTTTCCAGCAGGCTGGCCCACATGTCGGCAAAGAATTCCGGCCCGTGATGGCCGGAATTGAGCATGGCCGGGTTGCGTCCGAGCACCTCCTCCCGGCTGTAACCGGTAACCGCGACGAAGGCCGGGTTGACGTCCAGGATATGGCCGTCGGCATCGGTGATCACGATGCCTTCCTGGGCATGCTGGAACACACTGGCCGCCAGGCTCAACTGGTCCTCGTCCCGCTTGCGCGCAGTGATATCGGTCGATACCCCGCACAGCGCATAGACGCTGCCATCCTCGCGCCGCAGGGGGATCTTCACGCTCAGATAGGTGGCACGCTCGCCGGTCGCCAGACTGAGATTGTCCTCCTCCAGGGCCACTCGCTCGCCGCCTTCGATCACCCGGCGGTCGTTCGCCTGCAGCCTGGCGGCCGTGTCGGCATCGAAAAAGGCCGCGTCGGGCTGGCCGACGATCGCGTCCAACTCGGCGCCGAACAACTGCCGCACCGGCCGGTTGGCGTACTGGTAGCGGTAGTCGGCATCCTTGATGTAGATGCGGGCCTCGACGTTGTCGAGGATGGTGTTGAGCTTCTGCTCGTTCTCGCGCAGACGGTTCAGATAGTCGCGCTCCGTGGTCTGATCGCGGAACACCAGCACCGCGCCGAGTATTGCCGAGCCGTCCTGGCCACGGATCGGCGCCGCACTGTCGGCAATGGGCCGCTCGCTGCCATCGCGAGCGATCAGCAGGGTGTGATTGGCCAGTTCGACCACTCTGCCCTCGCGAAATGCCCGCTCGACCGGATTCAGCGCCGGCGCGCGGGTGGCCTCGCTGATGATGTGGAACACCTCAGGCAGGAAACGACCCCTCGCCTGGTCATCACTCCAGCCGGTCAGCAATTCGGCCACCGGGTTGAGGTATTCGATCCGGCCTTCGGCGTCGGTGGTCATCACCGCATCGCCGATCGAGGCCAGGGTGACCTGAAGACGCTCCTTTTCGGTCAGCAGTTCGGCACGGGCGTCGGCAATCGCGGTCGCCATCCGGTTGAAGGCGGCTATCGAATGGCGCAATTCCGGGCTGCCCTGGGATGCCACCCGGGCGGATAAATCGCCCGCCTCCAGCGCCCGCGTTGCCCCGTCGAGCGCCCGCAGGGGGCGCAGGCCGAAGCGCAGGATCAGCCAGATGCCGACGAAATCCAGCCCGATGGCCAGGACCAGGATGGCCAGATGCTGGATTAGGCGCGCCCAGGCCCGATCCACCGCCGACTGGGCGGTCAGGATGATCTCCAGGTCGCCGTAGCGGTGACCGCCGATCTCCACCCCGGTTTTGGCCGACGGGACGGTCAGGCCGAGCCAGCCGGCAAACCAGGCCGGCGCCTGCATCGCGACCGATCTGTCACGGCTGGACAGGATCGCGCCGGATTCGTCGCGGTAGACCAGGCTGGCGATCAAGGGCCGCTGCACCTGACGGTCGAGCGCTTGCTGCAGCGATGCGAAATCGCCGATCACCACAAGTTCGGCCAGGAGCGGCGGTAGGGTGTCCAGTTCCGCCTGCAATTGCTCGCGCAGGTCGGTCCGGGTCTCCTCGGCGTCCCGGCTGGCCGAGGAATACAGCATGACCAACCCGGCAATCAGCAGCGCCAGGCAGGCCGTGACCAGCAGGCGGCCGACGAAGGGGATGCGGTCCCAGATCTTCATCGTTGGTGCGGGCAATTACTCGAGGTCCTGGACCACGGTGTTGCGATAGAAAACCAGGTAGTTCTGGTAATCCTTCTGGCTGCCGGGCAGAAACCCGTAGGGTGGCTTCTGCTTGATCACGGCGGCGCTGGCCGCCAGTACCTTGATGCCCACGGGGTCGTCGTTCATGCCGGCCAGGGCCTGGCGTACCGCCTCGACGATCCTCCGGTCGACCCTGGGATGCGCCGCGATGGGAATGTTGTCGTAGGGCTCCGATTGCCAAAGCACGCGGTAGTGCAGGCCCTCGCGCAACGCGTACGCCTTCATGACCTGGTCATTGACCGCAGCGGCCACGATCTTGCCGGCCTGCAACTGGCCCATGATGCCCTCCTGGTTACCGCCAAACACCGGTTTGACGGCAATGCCCGAGCGGATCAGATGGTCCATCGGCACGGCATAACCGACGAAGGCCGCCCTGGACGGAAAGCCCACCTCCAGTCCTTGCAGGTCGGCCAGATGCCTGATCGTCGAGGCGTCCAGGGTTACAATCTGCCCCATGATCGCGGTTTCGCGCGGTCGCAGGATGACCTGATAGTCCTGAGCCAGGTTGGCGGGCTTGAACAGGTGGTTGGAGTAGGTGAAATCGTATTCGCCCCGGGCGATGGCGGCATTCGATTCCGCCCCCGTGCGGGCGACTTTGAGCAGCAGGCTGACTCCGGCCTTCCTGCCGACGTAGCCGAGGATGGGGTTCCAGTATTCCGCGGTCAGCACCGGGCTGCGTTGCGACAGCACGCCGAAGGAATAGGTGTCCGCGGCCTGGAGTGCAAGACTCAGCAACAGGCCGGCAATCAGGGCTGCAACGCGCTTCATCGTCCAACTCCCGGCATAGGCTGGGAGATACTACGGCAGGCGCAGCTATAACTTTAGTTGAACGGGCAGGTTTTCAGCCCATGACCGCCACATAGGCGCGACGCAGCAGTTCCATTTCCACCGGCGTGCAGCCGCGCGCCTCGGTAATGGCCACGAAGCGGGCACCGATCGCCTCGGCCTCGGCGAAGGGCGGATCGACGGTCGCCAACTCGACCAACTGGACGGTGACCGGGCCGGCCGGAGTCTGCACCGTGGCATGAAACTCAGGCTCCGGCTTCAGGCTGCCCGGCTCCAGACCCAGCCTCTGCTCGCTGATGCGCAGCCAGGCATTGGGATGATGGGCGACGGCGGGTTCGCCCTCGCCCTCCTCTTCCACCACCGACAGGGCGGGCAGCGGATCGAAGGCGCACATGCCGCCCGGAAAGCGCAGGAAGCGCACCCGCGCACTGGTGCGCTGCTTGTGGACCAGGATCAGGCGCAGGTCGGCGGGTAGGTCGGACATGGTCAGATCATCTGCAGCAGGCGCGGCTCGGCCTTGACCAGGTCGCCCCGTCCCCAGGCGGTGACCGCCTCGATGAACCAGTCCGGCTTGCGCGGATGGCGCACGCAGAGGTCGTATTCGGCAAAGAAGCTGCCGTCGCTGTTGATCAGCAGCTTGCCCACCCGCTCGTTCAGGGTATTGCGCCAGACGCCCTCGTAGCCCGGCAGGCCATTGACCGGGTCGGTGACCTGGACCAGGGCCAGCGACTCCCGGCGGATGTCCGGCAGCTTGTCCGCGGTGACGAACTTGATCGCCTCGCCGCGCAAGGTATCGACCAGGCGATCGATGGCGGCCTCGGCCGCGGGGGGCAGTTGCGCGGCCATCACCAGAGGTCGGCCGGGACCTTCAGGCGCTCGACCGGAACGCCGCCGAGCAGATGCTCGTCGAAGATCGCGGCGACATCTTCCTTGGTCACGCTGCCGTACATGATCCCCTCCGGGTAGACCAGCACGTTGGTGCCGGTGCTGCACGGCCCCAGGCAGCCGGTGGCGGTGATCGCCACCGTGTCGAAGCACTGGCGCTGCTGGAACTGGAAGTAGAACTCGTCGAGCACATCCCGGCAGCCCTTTTCGGCGCAACTGCCTCGGGGATGCCCTGGCGGCCTGGCCTGGCCACAGACGAAGACGTGTTTTTGCGGACGTGGCATGGTCGCTCCTCAGGCCGCCACCGGCATGGCCGAGTGGGTGTAGCAGTTCTTCGGGCAGACCCGGCCGCAGGCGCCGCAGCCGATGCAGTCCATGGCGTTCTTGATGGTCATCACGCTCATCTGGTCTTCGTCCAGGTCCTCGTCTTCGTCTTCCTCGCGGTC
>JBAZLW010000085.1:0-8849 GCA_041650095.1 Hydrogenophilaceae bacterium
GCAAGCTCTTGATCGAAGCCCCGGTAAACGGCGGCCGTAACTATAACGGTCCTAAGGTAGCGAAATTCCTTGTCGGGTAAGTTCCGACCCGCACGAATGGCGTAACGATGGCCACACTGTCTCCTCCAGAGACTCAGCGAAATTGAAGTGTTTGTGAAGATGCAATCTCCCCGCGGCTAGACGGAAAGACCCCATGAACCTTTACTGTAGCTTTGCATTGGACTTTGACGGGACTTGTGTAGGATAGGTGGGAGGCTGTGAAGCCGGGACGCTAGTTCTGGTGGAGCCAACCTTGAAATACCACCCTGGTGTCGTTGAGGTTCTAACCTTGGTCCATTATCTGGATCGGGGACCGTGCATGGTAGGCAGTTTGACTGGGGCGGTCTCCTCCCAAAGTGTAACGGAGGAGCACGAAGGTTCGCTAGACACGGTCGGAAATCGTGTTGATAGTGCATAGGCATAAGCGAGCTTGACTGCGAGACAGACAGGTCGAGCAGGTGCGAAAGCAGGTCTAAGTGATCCGGTGGTTCTGTATGGAAGGGCCATCGCTCAACGGATAAAAGGTACTCTGGGGATAACAGGCTGATTCCGCCCAAGAGTTCACATCGACGGCGGAGTTTGGCACCTCGATGTCGGCTCATCTCATCCTGGGGCTGTAGCCGGTCCCAAGGGTATGGCTGTTCGCCATTTAAAGAGGTACGTGAGCTGGGTTCAAAACGTCGTGAGACAGTTTGGTCCCTATCTGCCGTGGGCGCTGGAGATTTGACGGGGGCTGCTCCTAGTACGAGAGGACCGGAGTGGACGCACCTCTGGTGTACCGGTTATCACGCCAGTGGTATCGCCGGGTAGCTAAGTGCGGAAGAGATAAACGCTGAAAGCATCTAAGCGTGAAACTCGCCTGAAGATGAGATCTCCCGGGGACTTGATCCCCTTGAAGGGTCGTTGAAGACTACAACGTTGATAGGTTGGGTGTGGAAGCGCAGTAATGCGTTAAGCTAACCAATACTAATTGCCCGTACGGCTTGACCCTATAACCTTGAATATCAAGGGTGCAATCTACCCATAACTTCTTCTTCCAGATCAGTTAAAGACATTACGTACATCGTCTGGGTGTCCGGCAACATCGACATCCCGACTACAAGTTATGTCTGGCGACCATAGCGGAGTGGAACCACCCCTTCCCTTCCCGAACAGGACCGTGAAACGCTCCCGCGCCGATGATAGTGCCCATTACGGGTGTGAAAGTAGGTCATCGCCAGACTCCTTACAAAAAAAGCCCACCTCTAAGGTGGGCTTTTTTATTGGGCCAGCGCGCCCGGCTCAGATGGAAACCTCGCGGTTGTCTATCAGGCGGGTGTTGCCGAGCCAGGCGGCGCCGAGCACCACCAGATCACGCTCCTTGGGAGTTGCCGGCATCAGGGTCGCTTGCGCGCGGATGCTGATGTAGTCGACACGCCAGCCTGCCTGGGACAGATTGCTTATCGCTGTGGCCTCCAGGTTGGCGAAATCGTCATCACCAGCGGCGAGGGCGGCACAGATTCGCTTAAGCTCGCCATACAGTCTGGGGGCTTCCTTGCGCTCCAACTCGCTGAGATAGCCGTTGCGTGATGACAGGGCCAGGCCATCCTCCGCACGTATCGTCTCGCCGCCGAGGATCTCGATCGGCAGGTTGAATTGCCTTGCCATGGTCTGGATCAGATGCCACTGCTGGTAGTCCTTCTTACCGAACAAGGCAGAGCGGGGACGCACCATCTCGAACAGTTTGAGTACCACGGTGCAGACGCCGGCAAAATGACCGGGGCGAAATGCGCCGCACAGCACGTCGGCCAGGGGCGGCTGTACCTGAAAGGTCTGTGGCTCCGGATACATCTCTGTCACATCGGGTGCGAAGACCAGGTCGCAGCCAGCCTCGGCCAACTTCTCGGCGTCGGCCGCCAAGGTACGTGGATAACGCTCGAAATCCTCGCCTTGGCCGAATTGCAACGGGTTCACGAAGATGCTCGCGACCACGGGTCCGCCGGCATTTTTGGCCTGGCGTACCAAGGCAATGTGGCCATCGTGCAGGTTACCCATGGTGGGGATGAAGGCCGTTTGGCTGCTGCTGACGAGCGCGGTCCTGAGCTCTCTGACGGTGTGTATGATTTGCATCTCAGAAACCGTGCTCAGGGGCGGGAAACTCGCCGAGCTTGACTGCCTTGACGTAGCGAACCACGGCATCCTTGATGCTGGTCGCGCCAGACATGAAGTCCTTGGCAAAACGTGGTGGCCGGGCGGTAAGGCCGAGCAGGTCGTTCAATACCAGCACCTGCCCGGCACAGTTCAGGCCGGCACCGATGCCGATGGTAGGTATTTGCAGATTCTCGCTGACTTCGGCTGCCAACCGCGCCGGAATCGATTCCAGGACCAGCAGGCTGGCGCCCGCAGCCACCAACGCCTTGGCGTCCATGTGCAACTGTCTGGCGGCAGCGTCATCCTTGGCCTGGGCGCGATAGCCGGTCTGGTTGACCGATTGCGGCAACAGACCGAGATGGGCGCAGACTGGCACGCCGCGCTGGGTCAGGTAGCTGACCGTGTCCACCATTACGGCACCGCCTTCCAGTTTGACCATGTTGGCGCCCGCCGCGAGCAGCCTGGCGGCATTATCGAACGCCTGTGCGGGGCTGGCCTGGTAGCTGCCGAAGGGTAGGTCCGCCATGATGAAGGCGGTAGGCGCACCACGGCGTACGGCCTCGGTGTGATAGAGCATGTCGACCATGCTGACCGGTAGCGTTGAATCATGACCCTGGACGGTCATGCCGAGGGAGTCGCCGACCAGCAGAATATCGACGCCGGCCTCGGCCAGGATGCGGGCAAAGCTGGCGTCGTAACAGGTCAATGCGACCAGCTTTTCTCCTGTTCCGGCCTTCTTGAGCAATTGAGGTAGATACATACGGTCAGGCCCCCAGATTGAAAAACTCCCTAGTGCCGCGCATCTCCTGGATGCGGTCCAGGAGCAGTTGGAAGTCGGTTTCCCGGTCAGCGAAGTTGAGCCGCTCGCTGTTGACGATCAAGAGCGGCGCGGCATCGTAATGATAGAAGAATTCACTGTAGGCGCGGGCCAATTCGGCCAGATAGGCCTCGTTCAGGGTGCGCTCATAGTCGCGATTGCGCCGCCTGATCCGCTCCATCAGCACCTCCGGGGCGGCTTGTAGATAGATGACCAGATCAGGAGCGACGGATTGCGGCCGTAGCCCCGCGTACAGTTGCTGATAAAGGCGGAATTCCGCCTCCTCCAGATTCAGGCGGGCAAACAGGGGATCCTTGTCCAGGATGTAGTCGACCACGGTGAGAGGGGTGAAGAGTTGGCCCTGATTCAGATGCCCGACCTGCTCGGAACGCGCCAGCAGGAAAAACAGCTGGGCCGGCAGGGCATAACGCTTGCGGTCATCGTAGAAACGCGGCAGAAACGGATTTTCGTCTTGGTTCTCGAGCAGCAATTCGGCATTGAGATGGGCAGCCAGACGTCGGGCCAGGCTGGTCTTGCCGACCCCGATCGGCCCCTCGATGGCGATATGGCGATAGCGGCGGGGGAACATCAACGGCTGGTGCGGGGTGCCAGCAGGCGAACAGAATTACGGACGACACCAGCCAGGGCGTCCACCACCGGGCCGTGACCGGGCAGGACCGCCTCGGGATCGATCTCGGCCAGGGGCAACAGCACGAAGGCTCGTTCGTGCATGCGGGGGTGCGGGACATGAAGGCCGGGTTCGTCCAGTCGCAAGTCGTCGTAGAGCAGGATGTCCAGATCCAGGGTCCGGGGGGAGTTGCGGAAGATGCGCTCACGGCCATGCTGGCGCTCGAGCTCGAGCAACTGCTCCAGCAGTGCGCGCGGTGTCAGCTCGGTATCCAGCTTGGCGACCGCGTTGACATAATCGGGTTGGTCGGCATAACCGGAAGGTGCGCTGGCATAGAGTCCGGAACGGTCGAGCAGGCGTGTGCCGGCCAGCGTGGCCAGTTCACCTATGGCAGTTTCGATTTGCCTGACCGGGTCATCCAGATTGGCTCCCAGCGCCACGTAGGCGACGTGGTGGTCAGGCATCGCTGCCGGAGTCCGCGGCCGCGGTCTTTCGTCTGGGCCGGCGTTTGCGTCGTTTGGCGCCCTCCTCGCCGGCCGGCTTGAGCATGGCGTTGCGCTCATCGTCACCGGCGTCCTGGAAGCGGGCCCACCACTCGGCCAACTCGGCTGCCGAATCGCCGCCGCGGGCGCGCAGAAGCAGGAAGTCATAACCGGCCCGGAAGCGGGGATGTGCCAACAGCCGCAGCGGCCGGGCGCCGCTGCGCTGATTGAAACGCGCCTGCAAGGCCCAGATTTCCTTGATGGTGCCATCGAGCCGGCGCGGGAAGGCAAGGGCGGCGCGCTGGCGTTCCAGGGTGTCGTCCATGGCGGCAAACAGGGCCGGATGCTCGGGTAGGCCGCTGTCGCGCAGACGCTCGAACTGTTCCTGCATGTCGAACCAGAGCAGGCAGGCCAGCATGAACGCCGGCGAGGCGGATTGACCGTTGCGTACCCGTTCATCGGTGTCATGCATGGCGGCATGGAGAAATTTTTGTCGGTCGGGATTGTCCAGGATGGCATCCAGCATCGGCAGGACCCCATGGTGCAGGCCTTCGGCGCGGAGCTGACGGACGCCGCGCTCGGCGTGGCCGGAAAGCAGCAGCTTCATCATCTCGTCGAACAGTCGCGAGGCTGGTATGCGCGCCAGCATGGGCGCGAGTTCGGCGATGGGGGCACGGGTCGTGGCGTCGATGTGGAAATCCAGCTTGGCGGCAAAGCGGGCGGCCCTCAGCATGCGAACCGGGTCTTCCCGGAAACGCGTGGCCGGGTCGCCGATCATGCGCAGGACGCGTTTTTTTGCATCGGCGACGCCGCCGTGGTAATCCCAGACCTCTTGTGTTTCCGGGTCGTAGTACAGTGCATTGACGGTGAAATCCCGCCGGATGGCGTCCTCATGCTGAGCACCGAATACGTTGTCGCGCAGGATCATGCCATCCGCGGCCGTGACCCGATCCTCGTCTTCCTCACCCTGGTGAGCGCGGAAGGTGGTCACCTCGATGGTGTCTGCGCCACAGTAGACATGGACGATCTGGAATCGGCGGCCAATGAGGCGGGCGCGCCGGAACAATTTGCGCACTTCCTCCGGCGTGGCGTCGGTGGCGATGTCGAAATCCTTCGGCTCGCGTTGCAGCATCAGGTCGCGCACCGCGCCGCCGACCACGAACGCGGTATAGCCGGCCTCTTTCAGTGTGCGGGTAACCTTCAACGCACAGGAATGGATGCCTTCGCGGCGGATGCCGTGTTGTTCGAGAGGGTATATGCGAGGCTTGGAAGGCCCGGAAGGTTTGCCGAGAACCTTGTGCAGCCAGCGGCGTATCATGCGGTCAGAAAATCCGTGGAATCAATGTTGTACTTGTACAGCCAAGCCAAATCGTGCCTGGCGCCTGTGATGATGCGGCATTATACACAGCGAATCTAATTCACACGGCGGCTATTGCCTTGCCTGCATCAGCGCACTGACGCACAATTCAGCCATCCATCAACCCCAATCAAGAGGTTCTGCGTGATCGCCCTCATCGAAGCAGCGGGCTGGCCGATCTGGCCGCTCATCATCGCTTCCATCGTATCCCTGGCCATTATGTTCGAGCGCGCCTACACCCTGCGCCGTTCCCATATCATTCCCCCCGCCTTGCTGGAACAGACCCTGGCTGCGCTGAGGCACGAAGGCAGCAACTCGAATACCTTGCGCGTTCTTGCCGAGGGCTCTCCCCTGGGGCGCGTCCTGGCGGCGGGAGTCCGCAACCAAAAGAGCAGCCGGGAAATCATGAAGGAGGCCGTGGAGGAGTCCGGTCGTGCGGTGGCCCACGATCTCGGCCGTTATCTCACGACCCTGGGTACCATCGCCTCGGTGGCGCCGCTGCTGGGCCTGCTCGGCACGGTCATCGGCATGGTCGAGATATTCGGTTCCCAGACGCCCACCGGCGGCAACCCGGCGGTGCTCGCGCACGGCATCTCGGTGGCCTTGTACAACACCGCATTCGGTCTCATCGTGGCCATCCCCAGCATGATTTTCTACCGCTTCTTCCGCGGCAAGGTCGATGCCCTGCTGGTCGAGATGGAGCAACAGGCCCTGACCCTGGTCGAACTGCTGCACGGTGAGCGCAAGTGAATTTCCAGCGCGGGGTTGGTCGGGACGAGCCGGAGATCAACCTGATCCCGTTGATCGATGTGCTGTTGGTGATCCTGATCTTTCTGATGATCACCACCACCTATGCCCGCTTCTCCGAGTTGCAGATCAACCTGCCCGAGGCCAAGGGCGATAGCGCCAAGGAGGTGCCGGTCCAGATCGCGGTCGATGTCGATGCCACCGGCAATTATCGGGTCGACAACGTCGGGCTGGCCGGCCAGGACATCGAGTCGCTGGCGGATGCCATGGTCAGGACGGCGGCCGACCGCAAGGACCCGGTGGTGGTGATCAGCGCCGATGCCCTGGCGACGCACCAGTCCGTCGTGCGGGTCATGGACGCCGCCCGCCGGGTCGGCTTCACCCATGTCACCTTCGTGACCCAGACCACCGCTTCCGATTCGCCTTGAGCCTGGAAGCGCGCCTGCTCCGTTGCTGGTATTCAGGTCGGGGCTGGTGCTGGGTACTGATCCCGTTTTCCTTGTTGTTCTGGCTGGTCAGCCGGCTGCGCCGGGCGTTTTATTCCCTGCGTCCGGTCGACCGGATGCCCATACCCGTGATTGTGGTCGGCAACATTGCCGTCGGGGGAACCGGAAAAACCCCCCTGGTGCTCTGGCTGGTGGAACATCTGCGTGGCGCAGGCCATCGGCCAGGCGTGATCAGTCGCGGTTATGCCGCGTCAGCCCGGGAGGCTGTCGAGGTCGGTCCGGACAGCGATCCGGCCGTCGTCGGCGACGAGCCGGTGCTGATCGCCCGTCGCGGCCGTTGTCCGGTCTGGGTCGGGCGTCGCCGTACCGAAGCCGGGTCGGACTTGCTCAGGGCGCATCCGGAGGTCGATGTGATCGTTTCCGACGATGGCCTGCAACACTACGCCTTGGCCCGTGACATGGAAATCGTGGTGGTGGATGGCCGGCGAGGCTTCGGCAATGGTCTGCTGCTGCCGGCCGGTCCGCTGCGGGAAGGGCGCTCCAGGCTGGGCAGCGTGGATGCGGTGGTCGTCAATGGCGACGGCGCGATGACTGGGTCAGGTGTGCCGGTGTACGCCATGCGTTTGGCCGGAGGTCGCATATACAAGCTGAACGAGCCTTCCCGGACCGAGGCCCCCGGCTATTTTGCCGGCCGGCCGGTCCATGCCGTGGCGGCAATCGGCAACCCGAGCCGCTTTTTCGAGAGCCTCGATCGCCAGGGCATTGCGGCCGTGCCGCATGCCTTTCCCGACCATCACCCGTTCCGGCCGGATGACTTGCCTGGGGGCACCGTGATCATGACCGAGAAGGATGCGGTCAAATGCGCGGCGTTCGGGCACGACGATATCTGGGTATTCGCGGTTGACGCCGAAGTGTCGGAAGGGCTAGAACAACAAGTATTGGCTAAATTGGATGCTCATCATGGATAACAAGCTGCTGGAAATTCTCGTCTGCCCGATCTGCAAGGGCCCCCTGGTGTACCTCAAGAACGAACAGGAACTGGTCTGCAACGCCGACGCCCTGGCCTTTCCGATCCGCGACGGCATTCCGGTGATGCTTGAAGAAGAGGCGCGCAAACTGGGGGCGGAGGAAAGGGCGGTCTGATGGCGACCAGGTTCCCACTGCAAACCTTGCTCGACCACGCCCGACACCGCATGGAGGCCGCCGAGCGCCTTCTGCTGATGATCAGGCGGAAGGAGGACGCGGCGAGGCTCAAGCATGAGGAACTCGATCGCTATCGGAGTGAATACATGGTGCGTTTGTCCGGCACCAGCCAGGGCGGCATGGATATCCAGATGCTCAGGGATTTTCATGTCTTCCTCGGCAAGCTGGACCAGGCCATCCGCAATCAGGCCGCGGAAGTGGAACGGATGCACAGCCGCTGGCTGGCGGCGCATGAAAACTGGCTGGCGCTACGCCAGAAGGTGAAATCCTTCGAGGTTTTGCAGGGCCGGCACCAGCGTGCCGAACTCTGGCGGCAGGATCGCCAGGATCAGCGTCAAAGCGATGAACTGTCCAGTCGCAAGGCAGCGATTGCCAGGATGATCGAGCGGCAAGGTTGACTGGCCGAGGCTGGCATGTTTTTTGCAGGACAACTGGTGATATCCTAATCCGATCGCCGAATGATCCATATCCTTTCCACCTTGTCTGCGGGTACCGAACAGAACCCCCTGGTTGCTGCTTCGGGAGATTCCTCATCGGGTTCCTTCATGGCGCTGTTTGCTCAGGCCATCACTCAGGGAGTGGCCGGGGACAAGGCTGGCAATCCGTTGCTAGCCACCCTGTTGGGACACAAAGGCCAGAAGGTTGATATAAGCGTGGAGGGCCTGGCAGTTGAGGCGAAGCAGCCAGGGCAGCCCCTGGTTAGCGAGGCCGGCGATGCCACGGCAGATATCGATGCTTCGCTCATGTCCATGCTGGGCTTGCCTGGGGCCGGGTCAGCAACCTCGGTAGCGACTGCGGCCGAGATAGAGTCTAAGTCTGTGACTGTGGCCAAGGCCAAGGCAGTCGGAGTTGCGGCTGGGGTAGTGCCTGACGTCGTAACTGCAACTGTGCCTGGGGTTGTGGCTGAAGTCGTGGCGGCAGCAAGGAATATGGCTGGGGTGGTGCTTGAGGCGCAGGCTGTGCCAGTGGCGGCGGATGCCGGCAAGCCGGCGCAAACGGC
>JBAZLW010000086.1:0-8735 GCA_041650095.1 Hydrogenophilaceae bacterium
ATGCCCTTGAACACGTCCCAGTAAGTCGGGAAGGTCTTCGCCGTGCACTTCGGGTCGTTGATGCGGACCGGCACGCCGCCCAGGGCCACCAGGGAGAAGCACATGGCCATGCGGTGGTCGTCGTAGGTGTCGATGACGGCATTGGGCGTCAGCTTGGCCGGCGGCGTCACCTTGATGTAGTCGGCGCCCTCCTCCACCGTGGCGCCGACCTTGCGCAGCTCGGTCGCCATGGCGGCCAGGCGGTCGGTCTCCTTGACCCGCCAGGAGGCGATGTTGCGCAGGGTGGTGGTGCCCTCGGCGAACAGGGCCAGGATGGCCAGGGTCATGGCGGCGTCCGGGATGTGGTTGCAGTCGAGGTCGATGGCGTGCAGCTTGTCGGCGCAGCCGAGGCGGCACTGGACCCAGTTCGGCCCGAAGTCGATCTCGGCCCCCATGCGCGCCAGGGCCTCGGCGAAGCGGACGTCACCCTGGATGCTGTTGCGCCCCACCCCCTCGACCCGGGTCTGGCCGTGGCCGATGGCGCCGGCGGCGAGGAAATAGGAGGCGGATGAGGCGTCGCCCTCGACCTCGATGCTGCCCGGGCTCCGGTACCTGGCGGCAGGCACGACGAAGCTTTCCCAGCCGTTGCGCTTCACCTCGACGCCGAAGCGTCGCATCAGGTTCAAGGTGATCTCGACATAGGGCTTGGAGATCAGCTCGCCGTCCACCTTCACGGTGACCTCGCGGCCGAGCAGCGGCGCCGAGAGCAGGATGCCGGTGAGATACTGGCTGGAGACGTTGCCCTTGACGGTGACCTCGGCGGTCGGCAGCAACGTTGCCGGCGCCATCTTCAGGGGCGGGAAACCCTCCTTGCCGAGATATTCGACCTGGGCGCCGAGCTGGCGCACCGCGTCGACCAGGTCGCCGATGGGCCGCTCATGCATGCGCGACACCCCCTTCAGGACGTAGTCGCCGCCGGCCAGGGCGCACGCGGCGGAGAGGGAACGGAAGGCGGTGCCGGCGTTGCCCAGGAACAGCTCGGCCTGCTTGACCGGGAACACGCCGCCAACGCCGACGACCCGGTAATCGTCGCTGCCCTCCTGGCGGGTCCAGTTGACGCCCAGCTGGCGCAAGGCCTCCAGCATCACCTGGGTGTCGTCGGAGTCGAGCAGGGCCTTCACCTCGGTGACGCCTTCGGCCAGGGCGGCCAGCAGCAGGACGCGGTTGGAGATGCTCTTGGAGCCGGGCAGGCGCACCGTGCCGCGGGCGCCCTTGGCGGCGGGCAGGTCGATGTATTCAGCGGTCATTCGTCTTCTTCCAGGGTGTCACCGGGCTGCCAGCGGCTACGGGCCAGGCTGGCGCGGGTGAAGGATTGCATGAGTGCGTCGGCGTCGCCGGCAGCGAGGGCGTCGCGGTAGGCGGACAGTCGGGCGATATAGGCGTCCAGTTCGGCGGTCAGGGCGGTGCGGTTGGCCAGGGCGATGTCGCGCCACATCTCGGGCGAACTGCCGGCGATCCGGGTGAAGTCGCGGAAGCCGCTGCCGGCGTGGCGGAAGAACAGTCCCGCCTGGGGCCGGCTGGCCAGTTCGTCGACCAGGGCGAAGGCGGCCAGATGGGGCAGATGGCTGACTGCGGCGAAGACGCTGTCGTGCTCGGCGGCCGCCATCTCGGCCACCTGGGCGCCGCAGACCTGCCACAGGCCGGCGATGGCGGCGGTATCGGCGGGGGTGTTTTCCGGCAGCGGGGTCAGAATGACGTTGCGGCCGGCATAGAGGTCGGCGCGGGCCGCCGCCGCCCCGCTCCGCTCGGCCCCGGCGATGGGGTGCGCCGGGATGAAGCGGGCGATCCGCGCGCCCAGGCCGGCGCGCGCGGCGGCGATGACGTTCTGCTTGGTGCTGCCGGCGTCGGTGATCAGGGCGTCCGCGGCCAGATGGTCGGCGATGCCGGCGAAGGCCTCGGCCATGGCGCCCACCGGCACGGCCAGCAGGACGCGATCGGCGCCGGCGACGGCAGACTCGGGGCGGTCGGCGATCTCGTCGATGACGCCGAGGGCGAGGGCCTCATCCAGGTTGGCCCGGCTGCGGCCGTAGCCGACCACATGTCGCACCTGGCCGGCCCGCTTCAATGCCAGGGCCACCGAGCCGCCGATCAGGCCGACGCCCAGTATGGCGAGACGTTCGATCATGCTTCCAAGCACTCCGCCAGCGCAACCAGGAAGCGGACGTTCTGTTCCGGCAGGCCGATCGACACGCGCAGGTATTCCGGCATGCCGTAGCCGGCGACCGGCCGGACGATGACGCCCTTCCTGAGCAGGCCCTGGAAGATGGCCGCGGCATCGCCGACCTTGACGCAGACGAAGTTGCCGGCCGAGGCGATCCAGTCGAGGCCGAGGAACCGGAAGCCTTCGGTCAGCAGCCGCATGCCGGCGTCGTTGACCCGCTTGGACTCGGCCAGGAACTCGGCGTCGTCGAGCGCGGCGGCGGCGGCGGCCAAGGCCAGGCTGTTGACGTTGAAGGGCTGGCGCACCCGGTTCAGCAGATCGGCCAGTTCCGGATCGGCCAGGGCGTAGCCGACCCGCAGTCCGGCCAAGCCATAGGCCTTGGAGAAGGTGCGGGTGACGATCAGGTTGGGGAACTCGGCCAGCCAGGCCACCGACGGCGCCCGCTCGGCCGGGTCGAGAAACTCGACGTAGGCCTCGTCCAGCACCACCGCGACGGTCTCCGGCACCGTACTCAGGAAAGCGTGCAGTTCGCCGGCACTCAGCAGCGTGCCGGTCGGGTTGTTCGGGTTGGCGATGAACAGCATGCGGGTGTCGGCGCGGATGGCCGCCCGCATCGCCGTCAGGTCGTGACCGAAGGCTTTGGCCGGCGCGCAGATTCCGGTGGCGCCGACGGCCTGGACGGCGAGCGGATAGACCGCGAAGGCGTGTTCGGAAAACACCGCCGACTGGCCAGGCCCGAGCAGGGCGCGCGCCGCCATCTCCAGGACATCGTTGGAGCCGTTGCCGAGCACGATCCGGTTCGGGTCGACGCCGAGCTTGCCGGCGATGGCGCTCTTCAGGACGAAGCCGTTGCCGTCCGGATACAGGGCCAGACCAGCGAGTTCGGCCCGGATCGCCGCTGCGGCCTTGGGCGAGACGCCAAGCGGGTTCTCGTTCGAGGCCAGCTTGACGATGTCGGCCTCGTTCAGGCCCATCTCGCGGGCCAGTTCCGAGATCGGCTTGCCGGGCTGATAGGGAGCGATGGCGCGGATGTACGCGGGGGCGAGTTCGGTCAAGGTCATGGCGAGGCTCAGGTCGCGCTCGGGTAGGAACCCAGCACCTTGATCGACAGGGCATGCCCGGTCGCTTCATGGATTGCCTCGGCGACCCGGGCATCGAGGCGGTGGCCTTCGAGGTCGATGAAGAAGACATATTCCCAGCTGCCGCTCCGGGCTGGCCTGGATTCCAGCTTGCTCAGGCCGACGCCCAGGCGGGCGAACGGCTCGATCAGTTCGAGCAGGGAACCGGGGCGGTTGCGGGCGTATACGGCGAGCGAGGTCTTGTCCTTGCCGGAGGGGGCCGCCGCGTCCTTGCCGATGACCAGGAAACGGGTGGTGTTGCCGGCAATGTCCTCGATCCCCGGGGCGGCGATGTTGAGACCGTAGCGGGCGGCGGCGGTGTCGCCAGCGATGGCGGCGGCGATCGGGCTCTCGCTGGCCAGCCTGGCCGCCTCGGCGTTGCTGGCCACGGCGACCCGCTCGGCCTGGGGCAGATGGGCGCTCAGCCAGCCCTGGCACTGGCCCAGCGACTGGGCATGGGAATAGACCACCCGGATGCCGTCCAGGTTATCGGTCTTGCGCAGCAGGTTCTGGCGGATCCGCAACATCACCTCGCCACAGACAATCAGGGGCGTCGTCAGCAGCAGGTCCAGGGTGCGGCCGATGGCGCCCTCGGTGGTGTTCTCCGCCGGCACCACGCCATACTGGGCCTGGCCGGTTTCCACCGCCTTGAACACCTCGTCGATGGTGGCGACGGGCAGGCCATTCGTGCTCTGGCCGAACTGCTTGATCGCCGCCGACTCGGAGAAGGTCCCTTCCGGGCCGAGGTAGGCGCAGGTCAGGGGCTGCTCCAGGGCGCGGCAGGCGGACATGATCTCCTTGAACAGGCGTTCGACCGACTCGTCCGGCAGCGGACCCCCGTTGCCGTCCTGCAGCCGGCGCACCACCTGGGCCTCGCGTTCGGGCCGGTAGATCGGGCCACCCTCCTCGCCGTTGGCGAGCTTGAGATGGCCGACCTCCTGGGCCAGCCGGGCACGCTCGTTGAGCAGGACCAGGAGACGGTCGTCCAGTTCGTCGATGCGGTCACGCAGCTTGGCGAGTTCCTCGTTCATCCGTGTTTCTTCTCGAAATCGGCCATGAACTCGGCCAGGACCTGGACCCCCTCCAGCGGCATCGCGTTGTAGATCGACGCGCGCATGCCGCCGACCGACTTGTGGCCCTTGATCTGGACGATGCCACGCACCTTGGCCTCGGCGATGAAGGTCTCGTCCAGGGTCGGATCGGCCAGGGTGAATGGCACGTTCATGCGCGAGCGGTTGGCCGGCTCGACCGGGTTATGGTAGAAGCCGCCGGCATCGATGGCGTCGTACAGCAGCCGCGCCTTCTCGCCGTTGACCTGCGCCATCGCAGTCAGGCCGCCCTGGCGGAGCAGCCACTTGAACACCAGGCCGGCCATGTAGATGGCGAAGGTGGGCGGGGTGTTGAGCATGGAACCGTTCTCGGCCTGGATGGCATAGTCGAGCAGGGTCGGGGTGTGCACCGAGGCCTGGCCGAGCAGATCCTCGCGCACGATGACCAGGCAGACCCCGGCCGGTCCGATGTTCTTCTGGGCGCCGGCGTAGATGAGGCCATAGCGGGAGACGTCCATGGGCCGGGACAGGATGTGCGAGCTCATGTCGGCGACCAGCGGCACAGAGGCCGGCAGTGCGGCCTCGTCGAAGGTCTCGACGCCGCGGATGGTCTCGTTGGTACAGACATGCAGGTAGGCCGCGGCCGGGTCGAGGTCCATCTCGGCCATGGCCGGAAAGCGGGTGAAGCCGCTCGCTTCGGTGGAGGCGACCAGGCGCACGGGGCCATAGCGCTGGGCCTCCTTGTACGCCTTCTTGGACCAGTCGCCGGTGACCAGATAATCGGCCGAGCGGCCGGCCATCAGGTTGAGCGGCACCTGGGCGAATTGCAGGGTGGCGCCGCCCTGCAGGAACAGCACCTTGTAGTTGGCCGGGATGCCCATCAGGTCGCGCAGGTCGGTCTCGGCCGCTTCCAGGATGCTGGTGAATTCCTTGCCGCGGTGGCTCATCTCCATGACCGACATGCCGCAGCTGCGCCAGTTCATCAATTCGTCGCTGGCCTGCTCGAGGACTTCTCGCGGCAACACGGCCGGGCCGGCGCTGAAGTTGTGTATGCGTTCCATCGTGATCGTTCCGGTTTTAATGTTGGCTTGCGGCCCTGGATCGCTTGCCCTTGCCCTCCGGGGCATCCAGGCCCTTCATCAGGTCCAGCGCGGCAAGCCTGGCTGGGTCGGTCTCGCCGTTGACATTGATGACCACCAGCCTACCCTGGCCCTGCTTGAGTTCGTTGCGGAAATCGTAGACGGCGCCGACCACGGTCAGCTTGCCGACGACCACCTCTTCCTCCCACTTTGCCATGGCCCGGCGGACCTGGTTGTTCACGTTCAGCCTGACGCTGTTCATGCCCGGATCGCCCTTGGGTATCTGGATGGTGTCCAGCTCGTTGCGGATCGGGCCGGATTCCTGCGTATAGTCGCCGGCCGCGGCCTTGATGGCACCGCAGGCGGAATGGCCGACGATCAGGAGCAGCGGCGTATGCAGATGGTGCACGCCGTATTCGACCGAACCCTCCGCGGTGGCGATCTGGTTGCCGATGTTGCGGATCATGAACAGGTCGCCGTCCGGCGAGGCATCCAGGGCGTGGCTATGGACGCGGGAATCGGAACAGGTGATGACCGTGGCACGAGGGTGCTGGCCGTCCATGAACGGGGCGAAATAGGTGGGTTTGTGGGTCCGGATGAAGGCACTGTTGTCCTGGACGATGTTGCGCAGCATGTCCTTGGCCGCCGGGTCGGTCTGCCGGTCGCCCAACGTGACGGCATATTCGCGCAGGACTTCCTTGACGATGGTGCGGATGCGTTCCTTGTCGGCCGCGTTCGTACCGCCCATATCGGCCGCTGAAACTGGCCCGGCGAACAGGCAGGCAGCGAAGACCCAAGCCGTCAGACGCTTCATTTTTGTCCCGGTAACAAAATGGAAAACAATATTTTAGCGTGGATGGCGGGCCGTCGTCGCCGTCATTCCTTGCCCGAACGCCAGATCGAGTAGATCAGCCAGATGCCATTGGCCATGGCCAGGAGGAAACCGAGCAGCCCGAGCATGAAAGGGGCCTGCGGCACCGTCATGATGATCGATGAGCCGATCACCAGCGAAGCCGTCAACACGCCCACGGTCAGCCGGTTGGCGGCATCGTTGAGCTGCTGGCCGAAATGGTCCAGCCGCTTGAGATCGAGGTCGATGCGCAGGCGGCCGCGTCGGGCCTGGCGCAGCAGTCGGGCGAGGTCCCGCGGCAGCCCGGTGATGACCTCACCGATCTCGCGGATGCCACGCCGGATCCGGCGCAGCAGGAACGCCGGCGCATAGCGCGCCTCCATCACCTCCAGCACGAACGGCTCCAGATGGTCGACCATGTGGAATTCCGGGTCGAGCTGGTTGCCCAGACCTTCGAGCGTGATCAGGGCCTTGAACAACAGGGTCAGATCGGGCGGGATGGACAGATTGTTCTCCCGCAGTACCGCGGTCACGTCGGACAACAGCGGGGCGATGCGGATTTCCCTGAGCGGCAGGTCGTCGTAGCTGAAGATGATCTCGGTCAGGTCGTAGGCCAGTTTGTCCTCGTCGATCTCGGCATCGCCCGCCCACTGGGTCAGCACGTTGAGCAGGGCCTGTTCGTCCTTGTTGATCAGGGCGCCGAGGAAGTCGGTGATTTGCGCCCGCCTGGCCTCGGTGAGGCGGCCGACCATGCCGAAATCGATCATGCCGATCCGGTCGCCGGGCAGGAAGATCACGTTGCCGGGGTGTGGGTCGGCATGATAGTGGCCGTGCACCAGGATCATCTTGAGCACCGCGTCGGCACCGCGTGCGGCCAGCAGTTCGAGATTCATGCCGGCGGCGCGTGCGCCGGCCAGGTCGCCGGCGGGGATACCCTGCAGTTCCTCCTGGACATCGACCATCTCGCCGCAGTAATCCCAATAGACCTTGGGCACCCGCACGGTTTCGTCGCTGGCGAAATTGCGCGCGAACACAGTCAGGTTGCGCGCCTCCTTGGCCAGGTTGAGTTCGTTCATCAGCGAGCGACGCAATTGACTGACGATCTGGATCGGCCGGTAGCGGCGCATCTCCGGCATGTCGAACTCGACCAGACGGGCCAGGTGGTCCAGGATGCGCAGGTCGGCCTCCACCTTGGGCACGATGTCCGGGCGGCGGATCTTCAGGATGACCTGCGTGCCGTCCTTGAGCCGGGCGCGATGCACCTGGGCGATGGAGGCGGCCGCGAAAGCCGTCGTTTCCAGGCTGTCGAACACCTCTTCCAGCGGACGGCCGTATTTCTCCTCGAGGATCGGGCGCAGCAGCTCGAACGGCACCGGCGGCACCTTGCTGTGCAACTGCTCGAATTCGGCGATCCAGGCGGGCGGAAAGACATCGACCCGGGTCGCCAGTATCTGGCCGAGCTTGACGAAGGTGGGTCCCAGTTCGGTCATGGCCAGCCGGATCCGGATCGGCAGATCGAGCCTGGAGATCTCGTCCGAGGTATGCCAGTGCAACAGCTTGCCGGCCCGTTCGAGTATCCGGGCCAGGCCCAGCATACGGACCACATCACCCCAGCCGTAACGTATCAGTACCGAGGTGATCTCGTGCAGACGCGGCAGATCCCGCATCACGGACAGGGTTTCACGCAGCATATTGAGCCAAGTCTCTCAGTTCTTGCGTCCGTCGAGGGCATCGGCCAGACCGCGCAGGATACCCGAGGTCACCGCCGACAGACGTCCGGCCGCCTCCCTGGCATCGTCCTTCAGGCCACGGCCGGCCTCGGTCGCCGTGGTGCCCAGATCGCGGCCCAGCACCGCCAGCACCGACTTGATCTGGCTGCCGGTGTCGGAACCATTGCGGCCCAGGTGCTCGCTCAGGCGGGTGAACTCATCCTTGATGACACCCTTGGACCTGCCGCCGACCTCCTTCAGGGTACCGACCAGGTCGTCGTCGAGGCCGCGCACGGCGTCATAGGCCTCGCGCAGGTCGGCATCGGCGAACTGGCGGCCGTTGCCCCAGGTCTCCTCGACGGCGGACTTCAATGCGTACAGGCTCTTGCCGATCGCCTCGTCGAGGCCGGTCACGGCGCTCCTGAGGGTCGCGCCGGCCGAGTCGGCATGGCCGCCCAGTCCCTCGCCCAGGCCTTCCACGGTATCCTTCATCACCGCACGGATGGCCTTCGGTTCCGCCTTGCGCTCCACGATCGCCTGCAATACCAGGCCGCGCACCCGCTCCTTGAGATCGCCGCCCTGGCTAGCCGCCTCGCGCATGGGAATCCTTACTTCTTCTTCGCCTGACATCGTTCTGCCTCCATGGAAACCAGTCGCATCTGCGGGCGCCCACATTTGACCACATTTTCAATAGTAGACAAGCCCGCTCAGTGATGGCTAAATCGGGCCA
>JBAZLW010000087.1:0-8717 GCA_041650095.1 Hydrogenophilaceae bacterium
TGCCTCGACAACAAGAAGCGAAGCATTCACGGCCTTGCATGTGCCGTTTTTACTCAAAACTACACTCCAACCATATGAATAACAACAATAAAATACGGGGAAACCTCAGGGTCTGTCCCCGGTTATCATGTCCCCGGTTATTACGAATTAATATCGACCAGTCAAATCCCCGCGTTCAGCTTCTCCACTTCACCTTGCCAATCGAGAATCTTCTGATCGGCGGTGATGAGCGGAAGCCTGCTTTCCATTGCGGTAGCGATGATGAACCGATCTGCCGGATCGCGGTGCAGGTTTTCCAGTTGACAGGATTGAATGGCGATGTGGCCGTTCAGGGGGATTTCAGTAAGTCCGGCTTTCAGCCAATCCGCTCGCCAGCGGCTGATTGGCACGGGCAGGGTGATTCGCCCGCGCTCTGCCAGCATGGCCACTTCCCAAAAGCTGATGGCGCTGACAGCCACTTGGCCGGCGCGCCAGGCCTGCTCGATCTGGCTGCGTGCCGTCGGCCCCAACGCCGGGTCGTTACGGTCCATCCAGAGCAAAACGTGGGTATCCAGAATCACGACAAGACTTCCCACTGATCTTCTTCGAGCGGCTCGATGACGTCGCCGTGGATTTCAAGATCGGGGTGGAGGCCCCATGGGGTGTCGATGCGTCCACCTGAGTAGGGGCGCAGTTCGGCAACGGGCTTGCCATTTTTGGTGACGACCCAGGTTTCGCCGGTCTCGGCGACGTTATCCATGAGCGCGAGACATTTCGCCTTGAATTCAGAGGCTTGAATACTGTGCATGAGCAATTTCCTATTGGATGACCATTGTGGTGACCATAGTCAACGAAGTGGTCATCGTCAAGCCATGGCGTCATTCCTGATGCTCGGCCACGATCTCCAGCAATTCCTCCCCGTAATGCTCCAGCTTGGCCGCCCCCAGGCCTGAAATCCCGGCCAGGCTGTCCTCGTCCTCGGGCCGGATCGTGGCGATCAGGCGCAGGGTGCGGTCGTGCAGGATGACGTAGGCGGGCACGCCCTGTTCGCGGGCCTTGTCCAGGCGCCAGGTGCGCAGGGCCTCGAACAGCGGCATGTCCTTTTCCAGCAGGCCTTCCGGGATCGCGTTGGCCTTGGCGCGGGCGGCCTTCTTCGACGTCGGCTTGCTCGGTCGGCGCAGTTGCACGGTCTGCTCGCCCTTCAGCACCGGCCGGGCGGCGTCGGTGAGCTTGAGCGCGCCGTATTCGGTCAGGTCGGCTTGCAGCAGGCCGGCGGCGACCAGTTGGCGCAGGATGCCGCGCCAGGTGTGTTCGTCGATGTCCTGGCCGACGCCGAAGGTGGGCAATTGGTCGTGGCCGAAGCGGGTGATTTTTTCCGTGCTCTTGCCGAGCAGGATGTCGATCAGGTGCCCGCCGCCGAAGCGCTGGCCGGTGCGCCAGGCTGCCGACAGGGCCTTCTGCGCGGCGACGGTGCCGTCGAACAGTTCGGGCGGGTTGAGGCAGACGTCGCAGTTGCCGCAGGGCTGGCTGGCTTCGCCGAAGTAGTCGAGCAGCACGGTGCGGCGGCAGCGCGGCGCCTCGCAGTAGGTCAGCAGGGCGTTGAGCTTCTGCGCCTCCAGGCGCTTGATCTCGGGCGGCGATTCGGATTCGTCGATGCGGGCGCGTTGCAGGGCGATGTCCTGCAGGCCGTAGGTCATCCAGACCTCGGCCGGTTCGCCGTCGCGGCCGGCGCGGCCGGTCTCCTGGTAGTAGGCCTCGATGCTCTTGGGCAGGTCGAGGTGGGCGACGAAGCGCACGTCCGGCTTGTCGATGCCCATGCCGAATGCGATGGTGGCGACCATGACGATGCCGGGTTCGCGCTGGAAGGTGCGCTGATGGTCGGCGCGCCTCTCGGCGGGCAGGCCGGCATGGTAGGGCAGGGCGGCATAGCCTTCGTGCTTGAGCCAGTCGGCGGTCTCCTCGACCTTCTTGCGAGACAGGCAGTAGACGATGCCCGCTTCGTTGCGGTGGCCTTCGAGGAAGCGCAGCAGCTGCCTGCGCGGGTTGTCCTTCTCGACCACGGTGTAGCGGATGTTGGGGCGGTCGAAACTGGCCAGGAACAGCCGAGCCTTACCCAGCTTGAGCCGCTCGCGCATCTCTTCGCGGGTGGCGTTGTCGGCCGTGGCGGTGAGGGCGATGCGCGGGATATTTGGATGTCGCTCGTGCAGTTGCGACAGTTGCAGGTATTCCGGGCGGAAGTCGTGACCCCATTGGGAGACGCAGTGCGCTTCGTCGATGGCGAACAGGGCCAGGCCGGGGCCGGCTTCAAGGTCGTCGAGCAGTTGCAGGAAGCGCTCGGTAACCAGCCGTTCCGGGGCGACGTAGAGCAGCTTCAGCTCGCCCTTACGGGCGGCGTTCTCGATATCGAGCGCGGCCCGCCAGTCCAGGCTGGAATTGAGGAAGGCGGCAGCGACGCCGTTCTGGCGCAGGGCGTCGACCTGGTCCTGCATCAGCGCGATCAGGGGCGACACCACGATGCCGACGCCGGGCCGGAGCAGGGCGGGCAGCTGGTAGCAGAGCGACTTGCCGCCGCCGGTGGGCATCAGGACCAGGGCGTCATGACCGTCGGCGAGGTGCCGGATGACGGTTTCCTGCTCGCCGCGGAACTGGTCATAGCCGAATACGCGGCGCAGCAGATCAAGGGGTGCGGTGGATGTGGTCGTCATCTTTCAGGGGGTTCGCCGGGGCGGCTTCCGTTAAAATCGCGGTTTCGTCGTCATTGCCGTCCCCGTCATGCTGAAACTCTACAACACCCTCGCCCGCGACAAACAGGAATTCGTGCCCATCGAACCGGGCAAGGTGCGCATGTACGTCTGCGGCATGACGGTGTACGACTATTGCCACCTGGGACATGCCCGGGTGCTGGTGGTGTTCGACATGATCACCCGCTGGCTGCGCGCTTCCGGCTATGCAGTGGATTATGTCCGCAACGTCACCGACATCGACGACAAGATCATCAGGCGGGCCCTGGAGAACGGCGAGCCGTTCACGCAACTGACCCAGCGCTTCATCGACGCCATGCATGAGGACGGCGCCGCCTTGGGTGTGCTGCCGCCGGATCATGAACCGCGTGCGACCGAATACGTCGGCAAGATGCTGACCATGATCCAGACCCTGATCGACAATGGCCATGCCTATGCGGCGGCCAACGGCGACGTCTATTACGCCGTGCAGTCCTTCCCGGATTACGGCCGCCTGTCCGGCAAGTCGCTGGAAGACCTGCGTGCCGGCGAGCGGGTCGAAATCGATCCCAACAAGCGCGATCCGATGGACTTCGCCCTCTGGAAGGCGGCCAAGCCCGACGAGCCGTCCTGGCCTTCGCCCTGGGGCGCCGGCCGGCCGGGCTGGCACATCGAGTGCTCGGTGATGGGCTCCGACCTGCTCGGCCGCCATTTCGACATCCACGGCGGCGGCCAGGACCTGCAGTTCCCCCACCACGAGAACGAGATCGCCCAGTCCGAGGGCGCGCACGGCTGCAAGTTCGTCAACTACTGGCTGCACAACGGCTTCGTGCGGGTCGACGACGAGAAGATGTCGAAGTCGCTGGGCAACTTCTTCACCATCCGCGAGGTGCTGGAGAAATACGACGCCGAGGTGGTGCGCTTCTTCATCCTGCGCGCCCATTATCGCAGCCCGCTGAATTATTCCGACCAGCACCTGGACGACGCCAGGGCCGCCCTGACCCGGCTCTACACCGCCCTGCGCAGTATCGAGTCGCCGGCCTGGACGATCGCCTGGGATGACCCTTATGCGACCCGCTTCAAGGCGGCCATGGACGACGACTTCAACACCCCGGAGGCCCTGGCCGTGTTGTTCGATCTGGCGGCCGAACTGAACCGGGCGGGCACGCCGGAGATTGCCGCGAAACTGAAGACCCTGGCTGGAGTGCTCGGCCTGTTGCAGCGGGAGCCGGATGCCTATCTGAAATCGGGCGGCGAGGCGGGCGGCCTGAGCGGCGAGCGGATTGAGGCCCTGATCGAGGAACGCCTGGCGGCCCGCAAGGCCAAGGACTTCAAGCGTTCCGACGCCATCCGCGACGAACTCAAGGCGGCCGGGATCGTCCTGGAGGACGGCCCGCAAGGGACGCAATGGCGGCGGGAGTGACCCGGTTAGCGTAGCCCTAATGAAAAACGGCCGCTTGCGCGGCCGTTTTGTTTCGTCGGAAAGATGCTTACTTCGCCGGGGCGGGAGCCGGGGCCGGCTGCATGGGGGCCGCCATCATGCCCATCCAGGCGTTCGGATCGAAGAAGTTCATGGAACCGGCAGGAGCGGCAGGAACCGTCCAGGGGGTCATGGTCATGGGAGCAGCGCCGACGGGGGCTACGCCAGCCATCGGGTTGGTCATGAAGCCGCTCCACATGGGGCCGTAGCTCTTGGGATCCATACCGGCGTTCATCCAGTTCATGTACAGGGCAGGATTCATGGTGTTCATGCCCATTTGAATCACCTTGGGATCCATGGGGGCCATCATCCACTTCATGTACAGGTTGGGATTCAAACCCTGCATCATCATGTTCCACATCTTGGGATCCATGGGCATCATGGCCCAGCGCATCATCTTGCCCGGGTCACTCATCTGGGTCAGCAGGGCAGTGTAGAAGTTGGGGTCCATGCCGGCGGCCATCCACTTCATATAGATGTTGGGGTCGGCCCAGTTGGCCATGTTGCGGTAGGCATTGGGGTCCATGGCGGAGCCCATCATGCGGGTCCAGCCGGCGGGGTCCATCATGCCGGTGCCCATGGCGGTGTAAAAGCCGGGTTCGGTGACGGCGTTGAACCAGGGCACGAAGACCTTGGGGTCCTTGTAGGCGGACTGGTTCTGCGTGAAGTCGCTCATTCGTGCGACCCAGGCTTCCGGGGTTTGCGGCACGGCGGGGGCGGCGGGCGCGGTAGCATCGGCCAGGGCTGTCGCGGAAACTGCGAAGGTCAGGGCGGCTACGAGGGATTTGATTTTCATGACTCGACTCCTTATAGATTTTGTATCAAAAAAGTGACGGCGTGATTTACACGGATAAGAATATCAGCATATCGCTATATATAGACTTCTGCTAATAGCCAATTTCGTATGAGTTTCAAAGCAGTGGTTAAAATACAACATCCTGGATGGTACTAAAACACCAACCCAAATGCACCTTACGGCGCGACCATGTCCAGGCTGATGTGCCAAGAAAAGATAACTGGCTTTATAAAAACGCCATAACAAACTGTATTTAAATAAATAATCATCGTAACATGAGCAAGCACATCATCCTGTTGGGCGCAGCAAACTGGTGTGAGCCGGGTTGGCACGGCGTCTTCTATCCGCAAGATATGCCGCCCGAGTGGCGCCTGGCCTATTACAACACCCAGTTTTCCTGTCTCTGGCTACCTTATGCGGTCTGGAGGCAGATCACCCCTCAGGTCGCAGAGGAATGGGTAAACGACACTCGTGAGGGGTTTCGCTTCCTGCTAGAGGCCAATGGGGCCGAGACACGCCACGATAAGACGCTGCTGGAAATATTGGCTCCCAGGCTCGGATTGCATTGCCAGGCCGATCACCCGGATCTTCTCTGGTTCGATTCCGAGGTCGATTTGCGCAAACTCACGGAGACACTGCGGCATCGGGCGGCAGGCGATGGGGTGACCTATCTGCTGAGTCGAGATGCGGATATGGCGACAATGAACAAAGTCGATACCTTGCTAGGTCTGCTCAATATTGGGCCTGGTGACTGGGTCGGATAGAATTCGCTCTGGTAAAGAAATAACTCAAAGCAACCAACTTCCAATGTCAGGCAACCTCGTCGAAATACAGGGGCTCCACTTCGCTTACTCCGACCGCCCGATCCTGAAGGGGATCGATCTTAACGCGCGTCGAGGGCAGGTCGTCGCCATCATGGGCAATTCAGGTTGCGGCAAGACGACCCTGTTCCGTCTTATCAGCGGGGCGGTCAAACCTACCCGAGGCACCCTTAAAGTGGACGGGCTGAACGTCGGGGACCTCGATCAGGATGGCCTCTACCAGTTGCGTCGCCGCATGGGTGTGCTGTTCCAGTTTGGCGCCCTGTTTACCGACATGTCGGTGTTCGACAACGTGGCCTTCCAGATGCGTGAGCACACCGATCTGCCCGAGGCGATGATCCGCGATCTGGTGCTGATGAAGCTGAATGCGGTCGGCCTGCGCGGCGCTCATGACCTGATGACCTCGGAACTGTCCGGTGGCATGGCTCGCCGGGTGGCCCTGGCACGGGCCATTGCCCTGGACCCAATGCTGATTTTGTTCGACGAGCCGTTTGCGGGGCTGGATCCGATTTCACTGGGCGTCATCGGCAACCTGATTCGACGCCTGACTGATACCCTGGGCCTGACCTCGATCGTGGTGACCCATGACGTGCAGGAATCGCTCAAGATGGTCGACTACGTCTATTTCATCTCCGAGGGCATGGTCGAGGCGCAGGGTACCCCGGCCGAGATCAAGGCCTCCGGCCTGCCTTTCGTGCATCAGTTCGTCCATGGCGAGGAAGACGGGCCGGTGCCATTCCATTATCCCGCCGATCCCTACCCGGCCGATTTGAGGTTGTCCTATGCCTGAACGATCGATCGGGGGTATTCGCAAGGTTGGCCATCGGACCATCGACGGCGTCTGGCGGATGGGCGTGGCCACGCGCTTCTTCCTGCTGACCTTGCTGCATTCCGGGATCTGCCTGCGCAGGCCGCACCTGGTCATCAGGGAAATCTTCTCGGCCGGCGTGCTGTCGCTCATCATCATCGTCGTCTCCGGCCTGTTCGTCGGCATGGTCCTGGGTCTGCAGGGCTATGAAACCTTGCAAACCTATGGTTCGGAAGAGGCCTTGGGCATCCTGGTGGCGTTGTCGCTGGTGCGCGAACTGGGGCCGGTGGTGGCGGCATTGTTGTTCGCCAGCCGGGCTGGTTCCGCGATTACCGCGGAGATCGGCCTGATGAAAGCCACCGAACAGATTGCCGCGATGGAGATGATGGCGGTCGATCCGATCGCGCGCGTGGTGGCGCCAAGATTCTGGGGTGCGGTAATTTCCATGCCGCTGTTGGCGGCGTTGTTTTCCGCCATGGGCATATTCGGCGGTTACCTGGTGGGCGTCGTCATGATCGGCGTCGATGACGGCGCATTCTGGTCACAGATGCAGTCGGCGGTGGATTTCCGCGAGGACATCCTCAATGGCGTGATCAAGAGCGTGGTGTTCGGTGTGGCGGTGACGGCGGTCGCCCTGTTCGAGGGCTACGATGCGCCGCCGACCGCCGAGGGTGTTTCCCGGGCGACGACCCGTACCGTGGTGACTTCCAGTCTGGCCATCCTGGCCCTGGATTTCGTTTTGACAGCTTTGATGTTTCGTGGAGTCTGAAATGGAGCGGACAACCCTGGACTTGTGGGTCGGTCTTTTCGTCGTGGCGGGTATCGCCGCGCTGGTGTTCCTGGCCATGAGGGTGGGCAACATCGGCACCTTCGACACTGCGAAGACCTACGCGGTGACGGCGAAATTCGGCAATATCGGCGGCCTCAAGGTGCGCGCCCCGGTCAAGAGTGCCGGTGTGGTGGTCGGCCGCGTGGGGGAAATACGCTTCAATACCCAGGCGTACCAGGCCGAGGTGGTGCTCAACATCGGGAACCAATACAAGTTTCCGGTCGACACCAGCGCGTCCATCATGACCTCGGGCCTGCTGGGCGAGCAGTACATTGCCCTGGAGGCGGGAGCCGAGGAGAAGATGCTTGCCCAGGGCGATGACCTCAAGATTACCCAGGGCGCAGTGGTGCTGGAAAACCTGATTGGCCAGTTCCTGTACAACAAGGCTGACGAGCCTACCACCCCCGCGAAGTAGGAATGCCCCTTGACGGAAAACCGTGCTGCCGCAAAATGGCACCATCTAAAGGATTATCGGACGTGACCATGTATAAAGCTCTCAAGGTGCTAACCCTTTCCCTCGCACTGCTGGCATCCCCTGCGGCCTTTGCCGCCATCGCTCCCGATGCCCTGGCCCGGAATACCACCAACGAGGTGATCCAGATCGTCAAGCAGGACGAGGACATCAAGAATGGCCGCTCGAGCAAGGTTTATGCGCTGGTCGAGACCAAGATCCTGCCGCATTTCGATTTCCAGCGCATGGCCAAGCTGGCAGTTGCGCGCAACTGGAATATTGCCACCCCGGAGCAGCAGCAGACCCTGGTCGATGAGTTCAGGTCTCTGCTGGTGCGTACCTATGCCGCCTCGATCTCCAGCGTCTCCGAATACAAGATCGATTTCAAGCCGTTGCGCATGAGCAGCGGCGATACCGACGTTATCATCAACTCCGAGGTCAGCAAGCCGGGCGCGCCGCCCATCACCATCGATTACCGGATGGAAAAGATGGGCGATGGCTGGAAGGTCTACGACGTCGTGGTCGATGGCGTCAGTCTGGTAACGGTCTACCGTAATACCTTCAACTCGGAAGTGCGCAAGGGGGGGATCGACGGACTTATCCAGGCCCTGACGCGCCGTAATCAGCGCAAGTAACGCCATGCGGGTAGAGGACACGGTCGCCTATCCGGAAGGGGCGCTGACCCTGAACGAGGCCAGCGTGGCACTACGCGAGGGCGAGCAGGCCCTCGCGGGCGGGGTGGCCGTGTTCGATCTGGCCCAGGTGAGCCAGGTCGATTCCTCCGCGCTCAGCCTGCTCCTGTCCTGGCAACGAAAGGCCGAGGAACGTTCCCA
>JBAZLW010000088.1:0-8717 GCA_041650095.1 Hydrogenophilaceae bacterium
GCAGCAGGTAATGGAGCATCTCGCGCAGGCCGGGCTCCTTGACCTCGTAGACGCTGAACCACTTCTGGTACAGGGCGTCGTAGGCGCCGCTGGACTTGCTCAGCGCCAGGCCTTCGTTCAGCAGCGCCAGCAGTTCGGCGTCGCCTTTCCTGACCGCGAAGGAGAATTTCTGCGTCGCCCCCGCACTGATTGGGAGCGCGACGATCCCCGGCAGCTTCAGCTTTTCCAGGGTCTGCATGCCCACCAGCTTGCTGACGAACATGGCATCGTGCCGCCCCGAGGCCAGCCGCTTGAGCCCGTCGGCTGCCGTCGGGACCAGGGTGAGCTGCCTTTCCAAGCCCTTGCCGAGGGCGTATTCATGGGCGATGTCCGCCTCGACGACAATGATGGATTTGCCGATCAGGTCCTGCTCACCACGGATGTCCGGCTGGTCTTTACGAATGAAAATCGCCCCGTGCACCGTCACGTGCGGCACTGTGAAGTCGGCGAACTCGTGGCGCTCGTCCGACTGCGCCAGGTTGATCAGGACATCGATCTGGCCCTGTTTGAACTCCTGCAGGAGCTGGTGGAAGGGCAAGACCCGGATGCGGTAGTCCAGCCCCTCTTCGCGGGCCACGTCCTGCCACAGGTCGACGGTGAAGCCGCCCGCGGTAGCGTCGGTCAGGCCGGTGGCAAAGGGCGGATAGTCCTGCTCGCTGCCGACAATCAGCGTCCTGCCCGCCATGCCCTGGGCAGAAACCACACTAACGAACACCAGGCTGCACAGAGCGATAAGCAGGCGTACTGGCATTATCGAAACCCCATGAAAAGTGCCATCCGGGGATAGCGCTCGCTCAATATGAACTGGCGTGCGGCACCGATAGGAGAATAATTCTCATTATCTGCAGTATAACAGGATCCGATTCGTCTGCTGGCCGTTTGTACCCGGATCCGCTGCAATCTCGAACGAGTTAGCCGGTAGCACGGCCGCCCATTGCCGAATACCAAGCAGCCATGGCTAAGGCGTTGACCACACACGCTTCATGCTGATCCAGGTGGTGTGACGGCATCGAGCTTTCCGCACCTCATCCATAGGTTGCGGCCGGCTGGGTTAATCCGGACGAGTGCACAAGGCATCTCCGTTCGTTGCCAGTTGACGAACACGGTCACTGCCAGGGTTTTCCTGCGCCGGTGTTATTCGGAATCTTGCCGCTCAGCGGAATGTTTGAAAGCGCAGGCAGGAACGGGCATGACCGCCAGCAGTCTCCGATCAATCGGTGCATGGCCGAAAATGCCAGCGCCCACTCGATGGAAAGCCAGCCCCCGCATCAAGCCCTATAGTTGACCCACCCGCCGAGCCAGGTCAGCGGGTGGCAAAGCCAGATCAGAAGGTGAAGTTCGTGGTCGACGGGCCCGAACCCAGATTGATTTCAAGGCTCAATTGCGGGGTCTGGCCCGGTGCGGATGCCTCCAGATTGAACCGACCGGCCCTTGGGTCATCCTGCGTGAAGGCAATGGTGACGGCGGTATTCGCGTTATAGGTCGTGTACGCGGGGGCGTCGACCGGCAGGGTAAATGCGTATGCGCCACTGACGGCATCCACCGGCATCCCGGCCACCTCGACGACCGTGCCGCCGGTATAGGTTTGCAGGGCGCGCACCGTGGCCAGAGTATCGGCCACACTGCCTCCCACGCTCACCGTACCGTCCGCTACCTCACTGGTGGCGGAAGTCGGCGGCAAGATGGCATTGCTGGCGCTGCCGACAAAGGTATAGGCCGTGTTGATGACCGGAACACCGCTGATCAAGGCAGTCACATGGCCAGGGGCCGTGACCACCAAGTCATAGCTTCCTGCCGGTACCGGATAGAGTACGAACTGACCGTTGCTGTCGGGCTGTGTGGCTTTCACGATCACTCCCGCGCTTTGCACGCTGACCGCAGCCGTGGCGGCCACGCCGAGATCGACATAGCCGACGATACGCTGGCCGGCATCGCTCAGGCGGGGGATCACGCTGACAACCGGCTTCAGGTTGTACTTGCCTGATTTTCCTGCCGTCACCACCGATTTGCAGGCATTGAAATCAAGCACGAAGTCGGCGACCTTGTCCGCCGCGACGTCGATATTGACGTTCATCTTGAGGCCGGTCTGCTGGCCGCTTGGAGTGTCCAGTTCCGTCTCGCTGCCGCCTGAAGGCACGACCGAATTCGCGAAGGGCGTGACGCTGTTGCTCACCAGCACCAGGCGCATCTGGGTGTAGTGGCCGGCGGGAAGGGCCGTCTGGCCGAGTTCTTCCAGGACGCCGTTGGTCAACTCAAGCAAGTCAATCTTCCGGGCCGAATTCAATACGACCTCCGACCAACCGGCATCGCTGTCCTGAGCATCCGTGCTTTGGTGCACGCGCACTCGGTCCACCGTGACGTACACGTGGTCATAGCCACAGCTCGGCGCGTCAGTCAGGGCTAGCTTGAGGGTGCCTGTTGTCGAGGTACCACCTCCGCCGCCGCATCCGGCCAATACTGACAACAAGCCCGCCGACAGCAGGACCACGAAATACTTAAGATACGATATGCATTTCACCGGACACCTCCTCAACAACAATTACAAAAGACAACTCGCTTAAAGCTACCTGACGCTGCCGATTTGTTAAATCCTGTCTGGACAAGCGGCGTTCTCGACCGCTTATTCGGCTACCGCCGGACTGGACATGTAGGTCGGTCTAGGCGCTCCGAGCATCGGCGCCAGTTGCCGCCAGACGTTGTCGAGCAGGATGGCCTGCGCCTCGGCGATGGGATGCAGGCCGTCGGCCTGGAACAGTTCCGGCCGGGTCGCCATGCCGTCGAACAGGAAGGGCACCAGCGCCAGTTTGGCCTGCTTCGCCAGTGCCGGATAGAGGGACTGGAACTCGCGCGTGTAACTGCTGCCATAATTGGGCGGCAGGCGCATCCCCACCAATAACACGCGGCCACCGCGCCTTTTGGCCTGGGCGACCATGGCCGCCAGGTTGGCCGCGGCCTGTTTGAGTGGCAAGCCGCGCAGGCCGTCGTTGGCACCCAGTTCCAGGATGACGATGGCCGGGCGGTGTTGGTCCAGCACCGCAGGCAGGCGGGCACGGCCACCGGCTGTGGTCTCGCCGGACACGCTGGCGTTGACCACCTGCCAGTCCGGCTGCCGTTTGGCCAGGCGTTGTTCGAGCAGGGCGACCCAGCCGGCTTCGCGCGGGATGCCGAGGGCGGCGGACAGGCTGTCGCCGTAGACCAGGACCACCGGTGCGGCCCACGACGGCGCGGTGAACAGCAGGAACAGACAGGCGAACAGTATGCGCATCGAAGTAGAGAATCTGGGCAAGAGCGTGATGGTGGGCGAGGACAGGCTGGACATCCTCGACGGCGTGTCGTTTTCAGTCAACACCAGGGAGACTGTGGCAGTGCTCGGCAGTTCCGGCTCCGGCAAATCGACCCTGCTCGGCCTCGTCGCCGGCCTCGACACCCCGACCTCCGGGACCGTGCGCATCGCCGGCCAGGACCTGTTCGCCCTCGATGAGGACGGCCGCGCCGCCCTGCGCGGACGCGGCATGGGCTTCGTGTTCCAGTCCTTCCAGTTGCTGCCCGACCTGAGCGCGCTCGACAACGTCATGCTGCCACTGGAACTGGCCGGCCTGGCTGACGCCCGCGAACGCGCCCGTGCCCAACTGGCCCGGGTCGGCCTCAGCCACCGCGAGCGGCACCGGCCGAACCAGCTCTCCGGCGGCGAGCAGCAGCGGGTCGCCCTGGCCCGCGCCTTCGCGGTGGCGCCCAGCCTGCTCCTGGCCGACGAGCCGACCGGCAACCTGGACGGCCATACCGGCGCCCAGATCATCGAGCTGATGCTGGAACTGAACCGCGAACAGGGCGCCACCCTGATCGTGGTCACCCACGATCCCGCCCTGGCCGGCCTGTGCGGCCGCCAGTTGCGCCTGGAAGGCGGCCGCCTGGCATGACCGATCTTCGCCTCGCCCTGCGCCTCATGGCCCGGGAATGGCCGACCGGCGAGATCCGCATCCTGCTCGCGGTGGTCGCCCTGGCGGTGGCCAGCCTGACCGCGGTGTCCTTCTTCGCCGACCGGGTGCGCATCTCGCTGAGCCAGGAGGCCAACGTGATGCTGGCGGCCGACCTGGTGCTGAGCGCCGACCGCCCGCTCGATCCGGCCTTCGCGACGGAGGCGCGCCGGCGCGGCCTGGCGGTGGCGTACACCACGACCTTCCTGAGCATGGTGCAGGGGCGCGACCAGGCCCGCCTGGCCGGCATCAAGGCGGCGAGCGCGGGCTATCCGTTGCGCGGGCGCCTGCGCATCGCCGACGCGCCCTATGCCGCCGACCGCCCTGCCGCGGGGTTGCCGGGACCGGGCCAGGCCTGGGTGGATGCCCGCCTGGCCGGCGAACTGGGCCTGCTGCCGGGCAAGCCGGTCCAGGTCGGCGAGCGCACGCTGATTGTCAGCGCCATCCTCAGCCACGAGGGCGAGCGCGGCGGCAACTTCATGGCCCTGGCGCCGCGTCTGCTGATGAACGAGGCCGACCTGGCCACGACCGGCCTGATCCAGGAGGGCAGCCGGATCACCTGGCGCCTGCTGCTGGCCGGCGATCCGGCCGCGCTGGCCGGCTTCCGGGCCTGGACGGAACCCCGTTTGGGGCGCGGCCAGAAGCTTGAAGGTCTGCGCGACGCCCGACCGGAATTGCGCGACACCCTGGACAAGGCCGAGCGCTACCTCGGCCTGGCCGCCCTGCTGGCCGTGGTGCTGGCCGCCGCCGCCGCACAGACCATACTGCGCCGCTACGTGACACGCCATTTCGACCAGTTCGCCCTGCTGCGCTGCTTCGGCGGCAGCCGCAAGCGCCTGTTCCGGCTCTATCTGCTCCAGTTCGCCGGCCTCGGCCTGCTGGCCGGCCTGCTCGGCAGCGGGCTCGGCCTGCTGGTTCAGCAGATCCTCGCCGCTTTGCTGGGCGACGCCCTGCGCCTGACCCTGGCCCCACCGTCCTGGCGGCCGTTCGCCATCGGCACCCTGGCCGGCCTGATCCTGGTCCTGGCCTTCAGCCTGCCGGCCATGTTGCGGCTGGCCGAGGTGCCGGCACTCAGGGTATTGCGGCGCGACCTGGGGCCGCCCAGCAGCGGCCATCTGGCCGCCCACGGCATCGGCCTGGCGGTGGTGGCCGGGCTGCTGTTCTGGCAGGCCGGCGACGCCAGGCTGGGCCTGATCGTGGTTGGCGGTCTGGTCGCCGCCGGTCTCGCCGCTGTCCTACTGATCCGGGTCCTGCTGGCCCCACTCACTGCGCTTGCCGGCCGCCTGCCGCCGGCACCGCGCCTGGGCCTGCTCGCCCTGCACCGGCGCGGCTGGGAGACTACGCTGCAGGTCATGGCCCTGAGTCTGGGCCTGCTCGCCATGCTCCTGCTCACCCTGGTGCGCGACGACCTCCTGGCCGCATGGCAAGACAAGATTCCGGCCGACGCGCCCAACCGTTTCGCGATCAACATCCAGCCAGACCAGGTGGCGCCGATCCGGCAATGGCTGACCGCGCATGGCGTCGCCGACGCCCAGTTGTATCCGATGGTGCGCGGCCGCCTGACCGCCATCAACGGCCGGCCGCTCGACCCCAAGGCCTATACGGAAGAGCGCGCCCGCCACCTGGCCGAGCGGGAATTCAACCTGTCGGCCCTGGCCGACCTGCCGCCCGACAACGCGATCACCGCCGGGCAGTGGTGGCGGCCGGGCGCGGCCGGCGAATTCTCGGTCGAGGACGGCATCGCCAAGACCCTGGGCATCAGGCCGGGCGATCGCCTGACCTTCGATGCCGGCGGGCTGCCGCTGATGGGCCGGGTAAGCAGCCTGCGCAAGGTCGACTGGGACAGCTTCCGGGTCAACTTCTTCGTGGTCGCACCGCCCGGCGCGCTCGACGGCCTGCAGGCCAGCCACATCACCGCCTTCCGCCTGCCCGCCGGACGCGCCACCGTGCTGGCCGAACTGGTGGCGGCCTGGCCCAATGTCACACTGATCGACGTCGATGCCGTGATGGCCGAGATACGCACTTTGATGGACCGGGTCAGCCAGGCCGTGCAAGTGGTCTTCCTGTTCAGCCTGGCGGTCGGCCTGCTGGTACTGGCCTCGGCGCTGTATGCCCGGCGCGACGAACGCGCCCGCGAGATCGGCGTCTGGCGCACCCTGGGGGCATCGCGCCGGACCGTACGTACCGCCCTGGCAGTCGAGTTTGCCGTGCTCGGCCTGCTCAGCGGCGCTGTCGCCGCCGGCGCCGCCAGCACGCTGGCCTGGCTGCTGGCGGAACGAGTATTCGAGCTGCCCCACGCCATCGACCCGGCCATCTGGCTGGCCGGCCTGGCGGGTGGCCTGGCGCTGGTCATGGCGGTCGGCCTGATGGCAACGCGCGGACTGCTCGACGCCTCCCCCCTGCAGGCGCTGCGCGCGAGCGAGTAATAGTCGACTATATTGCTGTGCTATAAAGAAGCTCGCGCCGGCCCTCCTGCCGGCGCGATCTCCACTCAGCAAGGAGGCCCGCCATGAAGCCTGCCACCGCCGATTTCATGATCCACGTCAACGAACCCCTGTCCGAACCGGAGATGGCCCGCGTGGCCGATTCGGTCTGCGGCGACACCTGCGTCACCAGCGCCTGCGTCTCCCAGGACAATCCCCACCTGATCCTGGTCAACTACGACTCCGACTGTTCAAGCGCGCGCGATATCCTGCGCAAGGTGACCGGCCTGGGCCTCCACGCCCAGGCCGTAGGCATGTAACCCGTCGCTCAGAAGTGCCAAGTCGCCTGGGCGGTCGCCGTGGTCGTCTCGACCGGGCCGTCCATCAGGTCGCGGATAACCCCCAGGCTAAGGTCGACCGCATCGTTGGGGCAATAGACCACGCCCAACTCGACGAAGCCCATGGTGGCGTCCTGGCTGCGGTCCTCATTGGCCTGCAGGCCAATATCGAGGGCCAGTTTCCAGCCCTCGGCGACGGCCCAGACCGGCGCCACCGAGACGCGCCAGAAATCCTTGCGCACGTCGGGGTCGTCGACCTTGTAGTTGTTGCGCGCCAGTTCGGCGTTGAAATGCAGCTCGCCGAACCCGGTCTCCCGGCTGGCGATCAAGGTCACGCCGTAGGAGGTCTTGCCGTTGCCCAGGCCGTCGGCCTCGTCGGCACGGGAGACCGGCAGCAGGATCTCCGGTTTCAGGGCCAGGCTGAACCGGCTCGCCGCGTCCTCGTGGAAACGCCACTTGGCGCCGAAGCCGACATTGCCCCAGCCGTTCGGGACGCTGGTCTGGTAGGCCGCGCCGATGAACAGGTCGAGGCTGTCGGCGATGCCGCGGGTGTAGGTCACGCCCACGGCGCGGGCAGTCGCGCCTTCGCTGCGACCATGGTCGGTGCCGATTTCAAGTTGATTGCCGCCGGCGCCCTGGCTGCCGGTGTCGTCGGTGATCAGGGGATGGAAGGCGTAGGCGTGTATGGGCAGGACGAGCATGCCGGCCAACAGGGCATGACGGGCCAACGAAAACATGGCGGGTACTCCTAAGGTTCAAGAATTGCGGGATCAAAAGGCACGTTAATGCGAATTATTATCATTAACGCAGGCTTATTACAAGCCAACCCCGGTCCTGGGCATGCGCCCTGAGAGAAGGATCCGGATCCACAGCTACCGGGTGCCGGACCCGTTCCAGCAAAGGCAGATCGTTCAGTGAATCGCTGTAGAACCAGCTCTCGGCGACCTCCGCCCAACTCGTGCCGCGGCCGGCCAGCCACTCTTCCAGCCGGCGCACCTTGCCTTCCCGGAAGGATGGCAGGCCGGTCACCCGGCCGGTGAACTCGCCATTGACCTGTTCGGGATCGGTGGCGATCAGGTGTTCCACCCCGAGCATGGCGGCGATCGGCGCGGTGACGAAACTGTTGGTGGCGGTGATGATGACCCGTACGGCGTCCTGGTGCCTGGCCAGCAGGGCCCTGGTGCCCCTGGCCACCATCGGAACGATCTTGTCGCGCATGAATTCGGCATGCCAGGCATCCAGCTGGCTGCGCGGGTGGCGCGCCAGCGGTTTCAACTGGAAATCGAGAAACGCGTGGATATCCAGAGTACCAGCCTTGTACTGGTCGTAGAAGGCTTGGTTGCGGGCCTCGTACACCTCGCGGTCGAGCACCCCCTTTTCGATCAGGAATTGCGCCCATTCGAAGTCGGAATCGCCGGCCAGGAGGGTATTGTCGAGGTCGAACAGGGCAAGGCGCATATCAATATCCATCAGCGAACTCTAAAATATCCGACAGTATATCCGAGGCAGAAGAGCCCTATATGAACCTGGTTTCCGCCCACATCCCCGCCGGCTGGTCGGTTGCGCTCTGGCTGACACTGGCCGTGCTGTTTGTCCTGATGGCGCGGAAGGCCTCCTGGAAGATGTTGAAGTCGTCGGCCAACCTGAACATCTTTCTCGGCGCCACGGTGGTTCTGCTTGGGCTGTGGCTGATCCGGACGGGCATCCGGCCCGGGCTCAATTTCCATCTCCTCGGCGCCACCGCGCTGACCCTGATGTTCCGGCCCTGGTTCGCCATCCTCGCCCTGGCCCTGGTGATCGCCGGCCTCACCGCCCACAATGGCCAGTTCGACGCTTATCCGGCCAACCTGTTGTTGATGGGGGTGTTGCCCGTTTCGATCAGTTGGGCCATCTACCGCGTCGTCGACGGCCGCCTGCCCAACCACATGTTCGTTTACATTTTC
>JBAZLW010000089.1:0-8710 GCA_041650095.1 Hydrogenophilaceae bacterium
CTATGACATCGGCTACGGCGGCCTCGACCACGTCCTCAGTTTGAACTACGACGTCAACATCCTGGTGCTCGACACCGAGGTCTATTCCAATACCGGCGGCCAGACCTCGAAGGCGACCCCGGTCGGCGCGGTGGCCAAGTTTTCCGCCGGCGGCAAGGCGACCGCCAAGAAGGACCTGGCCCGGCTGGCGATGACCTACGGCCACGTCTACGTCGCCCAGATCGCCTATGGCGCCAAGGACGTCCATGCCCTGCGCGTGCTCAACGAGGCCGAGCGCCATTCCGGGCCGTCCCTGGTGATCGCATACAGCCCGTGCATCGCGCACGGCGTCGATCTCGCCCGCAACACCCTGGAACAGGACCTGGCGGTGAAGACCGGGCACTGGCCGCTGTTCCGCTTCGACCCCGGGGCGGCGGGCAATCCGTTCCGGCTCGATTCCGCCGCGCCCAGCGTGCCCATCGCCGAGCTGATGGCGGGCGAGACCCGTTTCGCCATGCTGGCGCGCAGCCACCCGAATGCCGCCGCGCGTCTGCTCGCCGAGGCCCAGCGCGAGGCCGACCAGCGTTATGCCTATTACCGCGATCTGGCTCAAGCCAAGCCGGATGCGGCCGATAAGTCCAGCTAGCACGTCCAACCAGAAAGGTTCTAATCATGTTCGAAGCCGCCGAACTCGGCCACAAGATCGACAAGAAGACCTTCAACAAGGAAGCCCCGCTGGTTCGCGAGGCCCTGCTCAAGGCACAGTATGCCCTGATGGAGAAGCCGGATTTCCCGGTCATCATCCTGGTGTCCGGGGTGGACGGCGCCGGCAAGTCGGACGTGGTGAACCTGCTCAATTCCTGGATGGACCCGCGCCACATCCAGACCCACGGCTTCGGCCCGCCGACCGAGGAAGAGGCCATGCACCCGCCCATGTGGCGCTACTGGCGGCGCCTGCCGCCCAAGGGCAAGGCCGGCATCTTCTTCGGCTCCTGGTACAACGCGCCGATCAACGGCCGTGTCCTGGGCGGCCTCAACGACCATGACCTGGACGCCTCCATCGCCCGCATCATCCGCTTCGAGCGCATGCTGGTGGAGGAGGGCGCGCTGTTCCTGAAGTTCTGGTTCCACCTGTCCAAGGATGCCCAGAAGAAACGCCTGACCGCCCTGGAAAACAACTCGCGCACGCGCTGGCGGGTGACCAAGGACGACTGGAACCGGTTCGGCCATTACGACGAATACCGCCGGGTGTCCGAGCATACCCTGCGTGAGACCAGCACCGGCGACGCGCCCTGGATGGTGATCGAGGGCGGTGACGAAAACTACCGCAGCCTGACCGTGACCAAGCACCTGCTGTCGAGCATGGAGGACCGCCTGGCCCACCCCGACCGGCCGCACCGGCGCATCTATGGCGCGCCCCTGCCGCAGCCGATCGACAACCTGCGCATACTCGACACCCTGGACCTGACCCAGAAGCTCAGCAAGAAGGACTTCCTGCGCGAACTGGAGAAGTGGCAGGGCCGCCTGGCCAAGCTGTTCCGCAGCAAGAAGTTCCAGACGCGTTCCGTGGTGGCGGTGATGGAGGGCATGGATGCGGCCGGCAAGGGCGGCGCCATCCGCCGCATCACCTCCGCGCTCGACGCCCGCAAGTACGAGATCATCCCGATCGCCGCGCCCTCCGAGGACGAGCGCGCCCAGCCCTATTTGTGGCGGTTCTGGCATCGCCTGCCCCGGCACGGCAAGCTGGCCGTGTTCGACCGCTCCTGGTACGGCCGCCTACTGGTCGAGCGGGTCGAGGGCTTCTGCACCCAGCCGGCCTGGATGCGCGCCTACCAGGAGATCAACGACTTCGAGGAACAGATGGTCGAGTCGGGCATCATCGTCGCCAAGTTCTGGCTCTCGATCAGCCAGGAGGAACAGCTGCGCCGCTTCCAGGAACGCGAGCAGATCGCCTTCAAGCGCTTCAAGATCACCGAGGACGACTGGCGCAACCGTGAGAAGTGGGAGGACTACGTGCGCGCCGCCAGTGACATGATCGAGCGCACCGGCACCGAGATGGCGCCCTGGACCATGGTCGAGGCGGAGGACAAGTTCTTCGCCCGGGTCAAGGTGATCAGGGGTCTGGTGGAGGCGATCGAGAAGGCGCTGTAAGCGCGGGCTTGCCCGCGCCTGCCCCGGATGATCAAGCGGCCTGCCAGGTCTCCACCCGGTTGCGGCCGTTGCGCTTGGCCGTGAGCAGGGCTTCGTCGGCGCGGGCGATGCTGTCCTCGACCGGCTTGTCGGCGGCGATCTCGGCCAGGCCGAACGAGGCGCTGACATGCAGCTTGTGCCGTCCCGGCAGCGAGATGGGCAGCTTTTCCAGGCCGGAGCGGATGCGTTCGACGACCTGGACGGCATCGTCGAGCGGGGTGCCGGGCAGGCAGAGCAGGAACTCCTCGCCGCCGTAGCGGAACACGACATCGTATTTGCGCAGCACGCCGCCGATGAAGCGCATGCCCTGTTTCAGTACCGCGTCACCGACCGGGTGGCCGTACTTGTCGTTGACCTGCTTGAAGTGGTCGAAGTCGACCAGGCACAGGCTGCATGGCCGCTGGATGCGCTGGGCGCGTTCCTGTTCGGCCTGGAGCCGGCCGATCATGCCGCGCCGGCTGTAGCAGCCGGTGAGCGGGTCGGTGGCGAGCAGGTCGCCGATGATCTCCAGTTGCAGATGGCGCAGCTTGTTGTTGAGCTTGAGCGCGAGGTCGATGCAGTGGTCGTGCTGTTCGACCGACGGCCGGCGGCCGGCACGGACGGTTTCGATCGACTTGCGGGCGCACTCGTGCATCGCCTGCTGGATCTCCGCCATGTCCTGGAACAGGGTGAGGTCGCCCAGGGGGTGGCCGCTGTCGCGGTAATACCACTGGCCGAACGGCGACTTCAGGTAGGCGTCCGAGTCGGCCTCGCCGTTGTCGAAGCCGATGCCGCAGACCAGCATGCGGTTGAACTGCCTGAACCAACCCAGGTGGGCCGCGATGACGTTTTCCAACTCCTCCGACAGCTTCTGGGTCTTTTCGCGTTCAAGGGGAAACGGCATGGTATGGGGCTTTTGTACTGGCTTGACGCATTAACGGCCCCGAAGACTGCATCTTTAATAGATTCAACAGATTTGCTATTGGTCAGCGATCGTCCGCCAGACCCGGGCCGGCACCTGACCTGGCAGGCGGGGATAAACACTGGAATCGGGGCTATCATCCCCAGCCATGAACGACACTGACTCGATCGCCCGCCGTCTGGTCGACGCCTACCGTCAGCGTATCCGCATTCCGGCGCTGCCCGCGTCAGGGCCGGCCGACATAGGCCAGGCTTACGCAGTGCAACGTGCAGTCTGGCGTGAATTGGCCGGCGAGGGCCGGCCGACCGCCTGGAAGGTAGGCGCATCCGCGTTGGACGCTGAACCGGTTGCCGCCGCGGTCTTGCCGTCCCGCCTGGCCTTCGGCCCCGCGCGCCTACCAGGGGACCTGTTCACCGGCCTGGGCATCGAGGCCGAGATCGCCCTGCGTTTCGCGCGCAACTTGCCGGCCCGGCCGAAACCCTATGACCACGCCGAGATACTGGCCGCGGTCGGCAGCGCCCACGTCGCCATGGAACTGGTCGATACCCGTCTGGCCGATGCTGCTGCCGCTGGTCCACTATGGCGGCTGGCCGACAGCCTGCTCAACGGCGCCCTCGTGTTGGGCGATGCCATAGTGGATTGGCACGGCCTCGACGGGTCCAGCCGCATGCTGCGGGTAGCGGTCGACGGCCAGGAGCTGGCCCATGTAGCCGGTCGGCCACCCTTGTCCGATATCTGCCACTGCCTGCCCTGGTGGCTGGCGCATGTAGGCGGAGTTCGGCCAGGCGACATCGTTACCACCGGGGCCTGGAGCGGCATGCATCCGGTCGCTGCGGCCGGCCGGTTCGCGGTCGTCATCGAGGGCTTGGGGCGGGTCGAAGCGAATGTGGGAACGGGGCGAGTCCAGACTTGATCCGGTCCACTTGTTCGCGCGCTCATTAACATACCGTATGGTTCGGCACAAGAGTAAAACCATACCAAGAACATGGTATGTTTGATTGCCATAGGCGGGCCTGATCAATAAGCTAACGGCCGTTATGCGCGCACGACCGTCCGCGCACCGCATTGTGCAAAGCTCGTTCGAGGAACGCGATGAATCTGAAGGCCTGGCTGCCACTCCTGATCTGCGTCTCGCTGCTCCCCAGCGCCCATGCCGGGGACCAGATACGGTACAGCAAGGTCGCCTACGTCCATGGCAGCGCACATAGTCTGCCGGAGTCCCGGAGCAGTGAGCGGATGGGACCGGCCCGGCTCAATGCCGCAAGCTGGCGGGAATTGGTCGAGGGCGGCCGGTTCGACAGGCTCCCGTACAAGATCATGAAAATCCGGGTCTACTTCGATGCCCTGGCTTGGCGCGACAGCGTCGACCTGTGGGGCGACCCTAAGCACTGGGGCAGTCTGCCCGAACTGATGGAGAAGGGCGCCGCCACTCCCAGGGACCTGAGCGCGGCCTATTACGTCACCCTGCGGGCCATGGGCGTGCCGTCCGCTGACATGCGCATCCTGCTCGGCACGGTGCCCCGCCTGGACGAAGCCGACAGGCGGGTCATGCGGCCCCGCACCCTGCTGCTGGTGCGCTCCGGCGCCGAGGTCCTGTACATAGACCCGCTCAACTGGACCGACATCACGACGCGCCCGCCGAACGGCTTCGCCAACGGCCTGGCCGTGAACGAAGAGGGCGAATGGATGCTGGCCAACCGGGCCATCCACTATGCCTGGGGTGCCGCGAGCGGGATCGGGACATACCTGCCGGCCTGGGCCCATGCCTGGGAAGAATCGAAGCCGCTGATGGCTTGGTCGAACGGCTGACCTCCACCTGTCCCATGTCCGCCGCGCGAGCTGGCGCCGGCCAGCTTTAGTGCGGCCCGGGTGTGAAGAAGCGTCCGGCCAGTTCTTCCAGCCCCAGCATCCCCAGCAGTTCGTTCAGCCGCTCGGCCGGGCGGCGCTGAGGCGTGCCCATGCGGCTGGCGACGATCAGTTCGTTCTTCATCGAATGTTCCCAGCCGACCAGTTCGGTGACGTTGACCTGGTAGCCGTGCGCCTCCAGTTGCAGGCAGCGCAGCACGTTGGTGACGTGGCTGCCGAACTCGCGCGTGTGGATCGGGTGCCGCCAGAGTTCTGCCAGGGCCTCGCGCTTGATCGCCTGGCCCTTGTTCTTGCGCAGGGTGGCCGCCACCTCGGCCTGGCAGCAGGGCACCAGGACGATGAAGCGGGCCTCTTTGGCGAGGGCGAAACGGATGGCGTCGTCGGTGGCGGTGTTGCAGGCGTGCAGGGCGGTGACCAGGTCGATCCGCTCGGGCAGGCGGTCGGAGACGATGGACTCGGCCACCGTCAGGTTGAGGAAGGACATCCCGGAAAAGCCCAGCCGTGCCGCCAGTGCCTCGGAGCGGGTGACCAGTTCTTCGCGGGTCTCGATGCCGTAGATGTGCGAGCCTCCATCCAGACCCTTGAAGAACAGGTCGTACAGGATGAAGCCCAGGTAGGACTTGCCGGCGCCGTGGTCGACCAGGCGGATGTCCGGCTGGTCACGGCGCACCGCTTCGAGCAGGGGCTCGATGAACTGGTACAGGTGGTAGACCTGCTTTAGCTTGCGCCGGCTGTCCTGGTTCATCCGCGCATCGCGGGTGAGTATGTGCAGTTCCTGCAGCAGTTCGATCGACTGGCCGGGGCGGATCTCCGGCATCAGCTGGATGGGTTCGGGCTTCCTGGCGGGCATGGCACTCCTTCGCATTTACCCGCGAGCCGGCCCGCGCCAGGTGGGCTCCTTGCCGCCGGCCTGGCGGTTGAGCACCCGGGCGAGGACGAAGAACAGGTCGGACAGGCGGTTGAGGTATTTGCCCGGACCGGGTGCCAGCAACTCGATCTCAGCCAGCGCGGTCAGGCGGCGTTCGGCGCGCCGGCAGACCGAACGGCAGACGTGGGCCAGGGCGGCCGGGCGACTGCCACCGGGCAGGATGAATTCGGCCAGGGGCGGCAGGCTGGCGTTGAAGGTCTCGACGGCGTCTTCCAGGCGGCGCAGGTGGTCGTCGCCGACCTGGGGCCGGTCGGGCAGGGCGAGTTCGCCGCCGAGGTCGAACAGGTCGTTCTGGATCGCCGCCAGCAGCGCCTGGATGTCGTCGTCGAGCGGCGCCGAGGTTGAATCTTCGGTGGCGAGCAGGCCGACAAAGCTGTTGAGCTCGTCGACCGCGCCCAGGGCCTCGATGCGCGGGTCGTGCTTGTGCACCCGGCGGCCGTCGGCCAGGCCGGTGCTGCCGTCGTCGCCGGTGCGGGTGACGATGCAGTTCAATCGATCGCTCATCTCGCCTTCTTCTCCATGCAGGCAATGTAGGCCGCGCCGTCGGGCGGGGTGCCGTGGCGCTGGCTGGTCCAGATCATCTCGGCCAGGCAGTCCATGGTCTCGTGCATGGCATCGTGCTCGTCGCCGAGTTTCCTGACCAGGGCCTGGTAGCGGCTGCGGATGCCGGGCGGCTGGTCGATCGAGAGTTGCTCGGTGATCGATAGATGCATCATCAGGTGCAGGAACGGGTTGGTCTCGCCGTTTTCCGGCCGCCAGTCGCGTTCGAGGCTGCCATCGGGGTCCTCCAGCAGCTTGTGGTATTCCGGATGGCGCAGGATGTGGTCGGCCGCCAGGGCCTCCAGATCGGTGAGGATGGCCTTGTCGCGGTATTTCTGCCAGGCGTCGAACAGGAACTGGCGGGCTTCATTGCGGGTGGGATTGAACATCCGAGTAGTTTAACGCCAGTACGGTGGCGTATTGCAGCAGCCGATTGGCGTCATCGATGTGGCTGAATTCGCCGTTGCCGTAGAAGCCGATCAGCGGCATGCGGGGGAAGCGGCGGGTGATGGCCTCGAGGTCGCGGTCGACGCCGCCGTAGAAGTAGGGGCCGCGCCCCATGCAGGGGAAGCATAGCCCGAAGCTGGGGTCGCGCGGGATGTCGAAGATGCGCCGGTCGAGCATCAGGCGCATGTCGCGTTCGGCCGCGAGCGGCTGCCGGATGGCCCAGAACAGGCGTTCGTGCGGCTTGATGCGCATCGACACGGTGACCGAGTGGTCGGCGGTGTTGGTCGACAGGATGGGCAGCAGGTGGTAGCGGCCTTCGACGATGGCGTGCTCCGGCTCGCCGTAGGTGACGCCGGCCATGACCAGGTGCAGGGGAAACTGGCGCGAGTCGTCGGCGTCGAGCGGCAACACCCGCGCCAGGCATTCCAGAGCCGGCTGTCCGCCCAGTACCTGGATGTCGTGGCCGATGGCCCGGTCGACCGGGCGCGGCTCGGACAGGGGCTGGATGCCGCGTGAGGTATCGACCCTGAAATGGCCGCCCTCGAAGGCGATCTCGCAGCGCCGGCCGGGCGTCAGCCGGCTGCCGCTCCAGACCGTGTACGGGCCCTGGCCGGAGGCGTCGCCGGAGACCGCGCCGAAACGGCGGCCGGGCAGGTTCAGCCAACTGGTATCGACGGCGTTGGGCGCGGCCATGGCCAGGCGCCAGTCGTCGTCCGCGCGCGCAGGATGCAGGCCGCTGCCTTCGCCGAATACCATGGCGGCGGCGGCCGGCACGTCGAGCAGCCATTCCTCCTCGGTGAACAGGCCGACCGAGGCGCAGCCGGCCACCTGCAGGCAGTTGGCGACCCGGGAGGCGGCGGTGATCGAGGGTTGCGGGTTGCTGGCGAAGTCGGAACTGAGGAACAGCAGCACGCCCTGGGCGATGGCCAGGTCGGCGCGGTCCATCGCCACGCGCACCGCCTCGGCCGCCAGGTCGGGCGTGGCGACGATGCCCTTGGCGAGGCCGGTGGCGACCTTCATTCGCGAGCCTGTTTCAGCAGGGAATACGCCATGCGGCCAGGCAATACGGGATGCAGCGCAAGGCGCGGCGAGGAGACAGTGGTTATTCCACGGCGACGAGCCGCAACGCTGCGATGCGCCCGTATTGCCTGGCCCCTTTGGGTTGTGGCCAAGAGCGGCGCCTGCGGTGTTGCGCCGCTTGCGAATGGAATGACCATTCGCCGCGCAGCGCGCCTGGCATTCATCCGCTCTAGGCCGCAACGCATGGCGTATTCCCTGCTGAAACAGGCTCTGTCTTGCCCTTGTACTCGCACAGGTCGGCAATCGGGCAGACCGGGCAGTCCGGCCGGCGCGCCTTGCAGACGTAACGGCCGTGCAGGATCAGCCAGTGGTGGGCATCGTGGCGGAACTCGTCCGGGATCACCTTGAGCAGCTTGTTCTCGACCTCGAGCACGGTCTTGCCGGGCGCCAGGCCGATCCGGTTGGCGACCCGGAAGATGTGGGTGTCGACCGCCATGGTGGGCTGGCCGAAGGCGGTGTTGAGCACCACGTTGGCGGTCTTGCGGCCAACCCCGGGCAGAGCCTCGAGCGCCTCCCGCTCGGCCGGCACCTCGCCGCCGTGGCGCTCGATCAGCAAGCGGGACAGCGCGACGACGTTCTTCGCCTTGGTCTGGAACAGGCCGATGCGGCGGATGTGTTCCTTCACGCCGGCCTCGCCCAGGGCGAGCATCTGCTCCGGCGTGCCGGCGACCGGGAACAGGGTGGCGGTGGCCAGGTTGACGCTCTTGTCGGTGGCCTGGGCCGACAGCACCACGGCGACCAGGAGCTGGAACGGCGTGGCGTAGTGCAGTTCGGTGGTG
>JBAZLW010000090.1:0-8708 GCA_041650095.1 Hydrogenophilaceae bacterium
GAAGGAGATCGTCAAGGTCCACACCATCTTCGGCGGCAAGAACCCGCACCCGAACTGGCTGGTCGGCGGCGTGCCCTGCGCCATCAACCTGGACGGCACCGGGGCGGTGGGCGCGATCAACATGGAGCGCCTGAACCTGGTCAAGAGCATCATCGACCGCTCCATCGAGTTCACCGAGCAGGTCTACATCCCCGACCTGATCGCCATCGCCAAGTTCTACAAGGGCTGGCTGTACGGCGGCGGCCTGTCGTCCAAGAGCGTCATGTCCTACGGCGACATCCCGGACAAGGCCAACGACTACTCGGCCGGCAACCTGCTGCTGCCGCGCGGCGCCATCATCAACGGCGACCTCAGCAAGGTGCACGACGTCGACCTCAAGGACCCGGAGCAGATCCAGGAATACGTCACCCACTCCTGGTACAAGTACCCGGACGAGACCAAGGGCCTGCACCCCTTCGACGGCGTCACCGAGCCCAACTTCGTGCTCGGCCCCAACACCAAGGGGACCAAGACCAACATCCAGGAACTGGACGAGTCGGGCAAGTATTCCTGGATCAAGTCGCCGCGCTGGCGCGGCAACGCCATGGAGGTCGGCCCGCTGGCCCGCTACATCATCGGCTACGCGCAGAAGAACCCCGAGTTCAAGGAGCCGGTCGAGGCCCTGCTCAAGGAACTCGACGCCCCGGTCCAGGCCCTGTTCTCCACCCTCGGCCGCACCGCGGCACGGGGCCTGGAGTGCCAGTGGGCGGCGCACAAGATGTCCTACTTCTTCGACAAGTTGATGGCCAACCTCAAGGCCGGCGACCTGAATACCGCCAACGTCGAGAAGTGGGATCCGTCGACCTGGCCCAAGGAGGCCAAGGGGGTCGGTTTCACCGAGGCGCCGCGCGGCGCACTCGGCCACTGGGTGAAGATCAAGGACACCAAGATCGACAACTACCAGTGCGTGGTGCCGACCACCTGGAACGGCAGCCCGCGCGACCCCAAGGGCCAGATCGGCGCCTTCGAGGCCAGCCTGATGGACACCCCGCTGGCCAAGGCCGACCAACCCCTGGAGATCCTGCGCACCCTGCACAGCTTCGATCCCTGCCTGGCCTGCTCGACCCACGTCATGGCGCCGGACGGGCAGGAGATGACCAAGGTTCGCGTTCGTTGAGACCGTGGCTCGGGCTCCGGCCCGAGCCACGGGTAATCCGAGCCTAACGAGGAGAAACAAATGCTCTCAGCACAGGACATGCAGGAAGCCGTCGCCCACGGGCGTACGGTCAAGGCCATCTATGTCTACGAAGCGCCGGTGCGGCTATGGCACTGGGTCAACGCCCTCGCCATCACGGTGCTGGCGGTGACCGGCTGGTTCATCGCCTCGCCGCCGCCCAGCCTGCCGGGCGAGGCCAGCGCGCACTACCTGATGGGGTACATCCGGTTCGCCCACTTCGCCTCCGGCTACGTCCTGCTGGTCGGCTTCCTGGGCCGCATCTACTGGGCTTTCGTCGGCAACCACCATGCCCGCCAGTTGTTCAGGCTGCCGCTGTTCAACCGCAAGTGGTGGAGCGAGGTGCTGTTCGAACTGCGCTGGTACCTGTTCCTGGAACCCGATCCGAAGAAATACGTCGGCCACAACCCCCTGGCGCAGTTGTCCATGTTCTTCATGGTCACCCTGACCATGGTGTTCATGATCTGCACCGGCTTCGCCCTCTACGGCGAGGGCGCCCAGGAAGGCAGCTGGTCGCACACGCTGTTCACCTCCTGGGTCATCCCGCTGTTCGGCCAGAGCCAGGATGTCCACACCTGGCACCATGTCGGCATGTGGGTGATGGTGATGTTCGTCATGCTGCATGTCTACGCCGCCATCCGCGAGGACATCATGTCGCGCCAGAGCATGGTCTCGACCATGTTGTCCGGCTGGCGCTTGTTCAAGGACGACAAGCCCTGACCAGCCGACGGCCAACGGATCGCACGATGTCCGCTTCCCAGTCTCTCCTTGCCTGCTCCTTCCAAGCGGGACTTGCCGGCGCCCCACACCCGACGGGTGTGCGGGCCCGTTTTTTTCTGCGTACCCCGCCGGGCATGTCGGGGCGGCGGCCGCCGCATCCGGGCCGCATGCTGCAGAGCCATTTCCTCGCCCCCAGCGGGATGAGCCAGGGCGAACTGGCCCGCCTGCTCGGGGTATCCCGGCGCCGGGTCAATGAATTGCTCAACGGCCGCCGCGGCGTCAGCCCGGACACCGCGCTGCGCCTGGCCAGCCATTTCGGTACCGATCCCACCCTGTGGACCGCCTGGCAGTCGGCCTTCGACCTGCACCAGGCCTGGCGCGACCTGCGCCATTCCTCCATCCGCCAACGCTGAGAGCCCGAACCATGGACCCGACGACCGACCTCACCCCTGCTGTTACACAGTCCGTTACACCGACCCCGCTTGATTTCGAATGCGACACCCTGGTCCTGGGCATCGGCAACCTGCTCTGGGCCGACGAGGGCTTCGGCATCCGCGCCCTGGAGACCCTGCACGAACAATGGCGCTTCGGCCCCTCCGTGCGCCTGATGGACGGCGGCACCCAAGGCCTCTACCTGCTGCCCTATGTCGAGGGCTGCCGCCGCCTGCTGGTGCTCGACGCGGTCGACTACGGCCTGACGCCGGGCACCCTGAAGATCGTCCGCGACGATGCGGTGCCGGCCTTCATGGGCGCCAAGAAGATGAGCCTGCACCAGACCGGCTTCCAGGAGGTGCTGGCGGTGGCCTCACTGCGCGGCTGGCGGCCGGAAGCCCTGGTCCTGGTCGGCATGCAGCCGGAAATGCTGGAAGACTACGGCGGCAGCCTGACCGACACGGTCAAGGCCGCCCTGCCCGACGCCGTCGCCGTGGCGCTGGACCTGCTCGACCAGTGGGGTGCCGGCCCGGAACGGCGCAGCGCGCCACCCGGACCCGGCGAGCGCATCACCCTGGACAGCCTGGACATGGCCCCCTACGAGGGCCAGCGTCCGAGCGCGGAGGCGGCCTGCCGCATGGGCGACTACCGTTTCCTGCATGAAGGGGCCGCCTGATGTGCGTCGGCATCCCCATGCAGGTGCTCAGTTGCGAGGGCATCACTGCACTCTGCACCGGGCGCGGCGGCGAACGCCGCCTGGACCTCTCGCTGGTCGGCGTGCAGGCGACCGGCACCTGGCTGCTGGCCTTCCTGGACGCCGCGCGCGAAGTCATCGATGCCGAGTCGGCGGCCCGGATCAATGCCGCCCTGGATGGCCTGGAAGCGGCCATGAACGGCGAGACCGACCTGACCCGATTCTTTGCCGACCTGATCGACCGCCCACCTGAATTACCCGAATTCCTGAGAGGAGAACCACGATGACAAACGCACTGCCGCATCCCCTGCTGTCCAGTCTGGCGAAAGCCACCGGCCGTACCCTCCACAGCGCCGGCGAACTCGACGACCTGCTCGCCGAAACCGGCGACCAGGTCCTGTTCTGCGGCGGCAACCCGGTGCAATACCCGGAATGCCTGGACGTCGCCGTGGTCCTGCCCGAGTTGCTGGCCATCCATCGTGATCGCCTGAAGGCCGCCGTGGTGGCGCCGGAGCTGGAGGCCGTCGCGCAGGCTCGCTACGGCTTCACCCGCTGGCCCAGCCTGGTTTTCCTGCGCGACGGCGAATACGTCGGCACGCTCTCGGGCATGCAGGACTGGATCGCCTACGTCGCCCGCTTCTGCGAGATGTTGGCCGCCAAGCCGAGCCGCCCGCCCACCGTCGGCATCGCCGTCACCTCTGCCGCCACCGCCTGCCACTGAGGACCATCATGAAGCCATTCAGCATTCCCATCACCGTTATCGGCCCCGGCACGCAGACTGAAGGCGAGTCGCTGAACTACATCGAAATGCCCCACGACATGCACACCTACCGCCCGCCGGTGCTGCCCGAGCCGGAGCGGATGCCCGGCCGCGACCAGGTCCGGGCGCTATTGGCCGACGTGGCGGCGGCACTGGCGCCCGGGCATGCAGGCGCCACCGGCGTGGACCTGCAGGGGCTCGAACCGGAGGTCCTGGAACTGCTCGGACAGATCCTCGGCGAGGGCGAGGTCAGCGCGCGGGTCGAGGCCGGCGACAGCCTGATCCTGGCCCAGGAAAGCGTGTTTGCCGGGGTCTGGCGGGTGCGCGCCCTGTCCGGCGGCGTGCTCGTGGCCGACAGCATCGAGGTGGCCGACGTGCCCTCGGTGCTGCGCGCCACGGCGGCGCCCGAGATCGGCATCCTGCGGCCCGAGGCGGGCCCCGCCGTGGCCAACGCCCCGGCCCTGCTGGCCGAGATCGAGGAACAGCTGCGCCAGGCCGCGACGCACCACGTCATCAACCTGACCCTGCTGCCGTTCACGCCGGGAGACGGCGAATACCTGGACGGCGCCCTCGGGCGCGGTGCGGTGACCATCCTGTCGCGCGGCTACGGCAATTGCCGGATCACCGCCACGGCGGTGCCCAGGGTGTGGTGGGTGCAGTATTTCAACGCCCAGGACGCCCTGATCCTGAATACCATCGAGATCGCCGACGTCCCCGAGGTGGCCCGCGCCGCCGCGGAAGACCTGGAAGACAGCCGGGAACGCTTGATCGAAGTCCTGGACTGGATCGGTTGAGGCGGCAATCATGCTCACCTTCGAAGGTTCCTATCTGGGCGATGCCGGCCGCATCGATCCGGGCGCGCGGCTGGAATGCAAGATATGCTGGCATGTCTACGATCCGGCCGTGGGCGACCCGGTCTGGCAGGTGCCGCCCGGAACGGCCTTCGCCGATCTGCCCGAGCAATGGTGCTGTCCCAATTGCGACGGTGCCAAGGAGCAATTCATGGTGCTGCATGACTGACCCGAATGACGACCCGTCCGCACTGCTGCAGGCAACCTTCGAGCGCATCGCGGTCGAACGCATGGCCGGCCTGCCCATCCTCAATCCCGCCCTGGCGGTCGCCGCGGTGGGCTTCCGGCCCTGGCGCGAATACTGGCTGGGGGTGCTGGTGACGCCCTGGTTCATGAACATGGTGGCCCGGCCCGTCGAGCCGGACGCGACGCCGGACCTGACCGTGCGGGGGCTCGAACTGCCCTCCGGCCGGTACGAGTTCACGGTGACGCGGGAGGACGGGATTGGCGTCTATCTGTCCTGCCCGCTGATCTCGCCGATGTCCCAGTTCGCCAGCCAGGCCGATGCCCTGGCAGTGGCGGAGGCCGTGCTCGACGAGGTGTTCCAGGCTCCCGCCGAGGCGGCCAAGGGCGGGCCCGATCTGAGCCGGCGCGGTTTTTTACGGGCCTTGCTGCCCGCCGCGAAGACGCCATGATCGGGATACCCGAGGGTCGCATCGAGATCGGCTTGATCCGGCGCAGGGGCGGCACGCCCGAGGTCGGCATCCACTCGACCCGGCAGCCGCTGGCGCAGAAGCTGCTCGCCGGCCAGACGCCGGAGCGGGCCGCGCAGCTGGTCGGACTGCTGTTCAGCCTGTGCGGCCAGGCCCAGCGCGCCGCCGCCGAGTTGGCCATCGCGGCGGCGGCCGGCACCGGGGCCGACCCGGCCCGCTACAACCAACAGGTGCTGGCCGAACTGGCGCGCGAGCATGCCTGGCGGTTGTTGCTGGACTGGCCGCGCCAGGAGGGCCTGCCGGAACAGATGGAGGCGCTGCGGCGGCTGCGCCAGGCCGGCGATGCGGTGGTGGAACAGACCGAGGCGCTGCACGAACTGCTCTCCGTGACCCTGCTCGGCGAGCCGGCCGGCCACTGGCTGAAACAGGTATCGGGTCCGGCCGGGCTGGTGGTCTTCGATGCCTGGCGCCATCGTGGCGCGACCCCGCTGGCGACCCTGTTCGGCCGTCTGGGCGGCCGCGACAGCGGCTTTGGCCGCCAGCCCCTGCTGCGTCCCCTGGCCCGCCTGGGTTCGGCCCCGGTCATCGATATCGGCCTCCGGGCGCTGGCCGACGAGGACTTCTGCATGCGCCCGCGCCTGGCCGGCGGCGGCATGGAAACGGGGGCGCTCGGCCGTTGCCAGGGCGAGCCGCTGGTGCTGGCCTGGACGGCGGAATACGGTCCCGGCGTGGGCGCCCGCATGCTGGCGCGCTTGCTCGAACTGGCCCGATTGCCGGAGCGCATGGCCGAGGGCGGCGCCGAGGTGGCGGCGGCCTGGAGCCCGGCGCCGGGCACCGGGGTGGCCGCGGTGGAGACCTCGCGCGGCCTGTTGATCCACGCCCTGACCCTGGCCGACGGTCGCATCGCGCAGTACCGCATCGTCGCCCCCACGGAGTGGAACTTCCAGCCCGGCGGCCCCTTGGAGGCGGCCCTGCGGGCTCAGCCGGACGGCGATGACCTGGCGCAACGGGCCCGCGGCATGGCGCTCGCCATGGACCCCTGCGTCGATTGGCGCGTCGAGGTGAGCGATGCATGAAATGTCGCTGGCCGAAGGCGTGCTGCAGATCGTCGAGGCGGCCGTGGCAGAGACCGGTTGCCAGCGGGTCAAGGAGGTCCGCCTGGAGATCGGCGCCCTGTCCGGGGTGGAGGTGGAGGCATTGCGCTTTTGCATGGACGTGGTGCTGCGGAACGGTCCGGCCGAGGGTGCCGCGGTGGTGTTCGAGACCCAGCCGGGCCAGGGCTGGTGCATGCAGTGCGCCGACACGGTCGCCATCGGGGCGCTTTACGAGGCCTGCCCGCGTTGCGGCAGTTATCAGGTGCAGCCCACGGGCGGCATGGAGATGCGGGTCAAGGATCTGCTGGTTGAATAGCTTGGGAGAATGGAATGTGTACAGTATGCGGCTGCGCTGAAGGCGAGGTCCAAATCGAGGGCGACGCCCGCCATGAACACGAACATGTCGGCGCCGACGGCGCCGTTTACCGCCATGTCCATGGCCACCGCCATGGCCTCGGCGGGGGTCACTCGCACGGCCACGGCCACGGCCATGACCATGACCATGACCATGACCATGACCATCCGGACGCCGGGGCGCAGGGACATGATCTGCATTACGGCCTCGGCCCGGCCCACGCCCACGCGCCCGGACTCAGCCAGGAGCGCATGGTCAGGATCGAACAGGACATCCTGGGCAAGAACGATGGCATCGCGGCGGCCAACCGCCGCTGGCTGGCCGAGCGCGCCATCTTCGCCCTCAACCTGGTGTCCAGCCCGGGCTCCGGCAAGACCACCCTGCTGGTCAAGACCATCGAGGCCCTGAGCGGCCAGATTCCGGTCTCGGTGGTGGAGGGCGACCAGCAGACCAGCCACGATGCCGACCGCATCCGCGCCACCGGCGCCCCGGCCATCCAGGTCAACACCGGCAAGGGCTGCCACCTGGACGCCCACATGGTCGGCCAGGCCCTGGAGCGGCTGGCGCCGGAGCCGGGCAGCCTGCTGATGATCGAGAACGTCGGCAACCTGGTCTGCCCGGCTGCCTTCGACCTCGGCGAGGCGCACAAGGTGGTGATCCTGTCGGTCACCGAGGGCGAGGACAAGCCGCTCAAGTACCCGGACATGTTCCATGCCGCCGACCTCATGCTGCTCTCCAAGGTCGACCTGTTGCCGCATCTGAACTTCGACGTCGACCTGTGCATCGAATACGCACGCCGGGTGAAGCCGGGCCTGCCGGTGATTCAGGTCTCCACCGTCAGCGGCGACGGCATGGCCGACTGGCTGGACTGGCTCGCCGCCGGCCTGGCCGGGGCGGCATCCCCCTCCACCACGCGGGGTTGAATCGGGCGCGGCGTTGCGCTGGAATGCGTTGGATCGATTGGAAAAAGGTAGCGCCTCATGTGCCTAGCCATACCCGCCCGCGTGGCGGAGATCAAGGATGACGACGTCGCGGTCGTCGAGCTGGGCGGCGTCCGCAAGGAGGTCTCCCTGGCCCTGGTGGCCGAGGTGGCGGTGGGCGACTACGTCATCGTCCACGTCGGCTATGCCCTCACCCGGCTCGACCCCGAGGAGGCCGAGCGCACCCTGGCCCTGATGGCGGCGGCCGGGGCATGAAGTACGTCGACGAGTTCCGCGACGGCGGCGTCGCCCAGAAGCTCGCGGCGGCCATCGCCGCCGAGGTCGGGCCCGGCCGGCGCTACAACTTCATGGAGTTCTGCGGCGGCCACACCCATGCCATCTCGCGCTACGGCCTGCCCGACCTCCTGCCCGAGGGCGTGCGCATGATCCACGGCCCCGGCTGCCCGGTCTGCGTCCTGCCCATCGGCCGCATCGACCTCGCCATCGGCCTCGCCCTGGAGCGCGGCGCCATCGTCTGCACCTATGCCGACACCCTGCGCATACCGGCCTCCGGCGGCCTCTCGCTGATGCGCGCCAAGGCCCGCGGCGGCGACATCCGCATGGTCTACGCGGTCACCGATGCCCTGCGCATCGCGCGCGACAACCCAGGCCGCGAGGTGGTGTTCTTCGCCATCGGCTTCGAGACCACCACGCCGCCCACCGCGGTGGCCATCCGCCAGGCCGACGCCGAGGGGCTGGCGAACTTCTCGGTGCTGTGCTGCCACGTGCTCACCCCCTCGGCGATCATGAACATCCTGGAATCGCCCGAGGTGCGCGTGCTGGGCACCGTGCCGCTGGACGGCTTCATCGGCCCGGCCCACGTCTCCACCGTGATCGGCAGCCGGCCCTACGAGTTCTTCGCCGAGGAATACCGCAAGCCGGTGGTGATCGCCGGCTTCGAGCCGCTCGACGTCATGCAGGCCATCCTGATGCTGGTGCGCCAGGTCAACGACGGT
>JBAZLW010000091.1:0-8684 GCA_041650095.1 Hydrogenophilaceae bacterium
AGGGCCGCCCAGGCGATCTGCTCGCCATCCTCGTCGGCGGCTGTGAAACAACGCCAGGTATGGCCGCCGATGAACGCCTCGGAGTAGCCGTCCCGCGCCACGCCTTCCGGCCAGGCTGGCGGGCTGCCGGGCGAGCGGATCAGCAACAGGGGCCTGCCGTGCTCCATCTGCCAGATCTGGAACAGCATCCGGCTCTCATAGCGGTGGCCGTTGATGTGCGGCGGCTCCACCTCGTCGTCGTCGCTGTCATGGGCCAGCGCCAGCATGATGCGGACATATTGGGACAGCTGGGCATCGACCAGTTCGTCGACCTCGTGCACCGCCCGCTTGTAGGCCAGTCCGGCCGTGGCCAGGCCGACCACCAGCACGGCCAGCATGACCGGCCCCAGGAGCCTGGCCTGGATGGACAGCTTCATGACGACTTCTCGAACAGGTAGCCGACGCCGCGCAGGGTGCGGATGCAATTGGCGGGCAGCTTGCGGCGCAGGTGGTGGATATAGACCTCCACCGCGTTCGACTCCACGCCCTCGTCCCAGCCGTACAGGGCGGATTCCAGCTGGCCGCGCGAGATGACCTTGCCGACATTGCGCATCAGCATCTCCAGGATGGCGTACTCCTTGGCCGGCAGATCCACCGGGGCACCGTCGAGATAGACCCGGCGCCCGGCCGGATCGAGTTCTAGTCGGCCCACGGTGAGCATCGGGGTCACCTGGCCGCCGGCCCGGCGGATCAGGGCGCGCAGGCGGGCCGCGACCTCGTCGAGGTCGACCGGCTTGACCAGGTAATCGTCGGCGCCGCTGTCGAGGCCGATCACCTTGTCCGAGGTGGCGTCGCGCGCGGTCAGCACCAGGACCGGGATGTTGTTGCCGGAGCCGCGCAGCACGCGCAGCAGGCCCAGGCCGTCCAGGCGCGGCAGACCCAGGTCGAGCACCACGGCGGCGTAATCCTCGGCCAGCAAGGCGGTGCGGGCGCTCTCGCCGTCGCGCAGCCAGTCGGCCTGGAAGCCGCAATGGCGCAGCCCGGCCTGGAGGCCGTCGCCCAGCAGTTCGTCGTCTTCAACCAGGAGTATGCGCATGTTCGCAATTATTCCGATCAGCCTTAAGGCCCGCTTAAGCGCTGTTTAAGGCCGGCCTAAGCTTGCCAAGCGAGGATAGCCACCAGCCGAAACCACCATGGCATCGACCAGCAACCTTACGGAAGGAATCATGACATGAAGAAAGTCCTTTTACTGATCGTTCTGGGCCTGGCCCAGAACGCCCTGGCCGAAACGCCGGCCCAGTTCATCGCCAGCTATAGCGCCGAGGCGGGCGCCGGCTTCATCGCCGACGCCACCCGCGGCAAGGCCTTCGCCAGCCGCAACTGGGGCGTCTCGGAAAAGCTGGCCAGCTGCACCGCCTGCCATACCGACAACCTGCGCAATCCGGGCCGTCACGCCGTCACCGGCAAGGCCATCCAGCCGCTCAGCCCGGCGGTCAACCCGGAACGCTTCAGCGACCCGGCCAAGGTCGAGAAGTGGTTCAAGCGCAATTGCAAGGAAGTGGTCGGGCGCGCCTGCAGCGCCGCCGAAAAGGCCGATTTCATCCAGTACGCCATGGGGGGCAAGTAATCATGAAACGCGCCCTGATCATCCTGGCTGGTCTGGTCGCCCTGCCCGCCTGGGCCGGCGAACATGGCCGCGCCATCCCCCTGCCCGCCGTCTACAAGACCGAATGCGGCAGCTGCCACACCCCCTTCCCGCCCGCCCTGCTCTCCGCCGCCGACTGGCAGAAGACCATGGCCGGCCTGGACAAGCACTTCGGCACCGACGCCAGCCTGGATGCCAAGACGGCGGAGGAGATCTCCGCCTGGCTGAAGAGGAACGCCGGCGGCCGGGCCAGCGCCACCGGCGCCGAACCGCGCATCACCGCGTCCGCCTGGTTCAAGCGCGAACACCGCGAGATGCCGGCCAAGACTTGGCAGGACAGCCGGGTCAAGAGCGCGGCCAACTGCGCCGCCTGCCACAAGGGCGCCGATCAGGGCCGCTACGGCGAACGCGAGATCGACGTGCCCGGCATGGGCCGCTGGGAGGATTGACGGCCATGGAGCGCATACTGGTATGGGACTGGCCGACCCGGATCGGCCACTGGGTCATGGCGATCGCCTTCCTGATCGCCTATGTCACCGGCGAGAGCGAGGAATGGCGGCTGGTCCACGTCTGGGCCGGCGGCACCCTGGCCGGCGTGGTGGCGTTCCGGCTGCTCTGGGGCCTGATCGGCAGCCGGCACGCCCGCTTCTTCAGCTTCGTGCGCTCGCCCAAGAACGCGCTGGACTACCTGTTTGGGCTGCTGCGCGGCCGCGTCGACCACCACACCGGCCACAACCCGGCCGGCGGCTGGGCCATCATCGCCCTGCTGGTGCTGGGACTGGCCGCGGCCGCGAGTGGCTGGCCGGTCTACCAGGACATCGGCGGCGAATGGCTGGAGGAGCTGCATGAAGGCGTGGTCAATGCCATGCTGGCGGTGGTGCTGGTCCACCTGGCCGGGGTCGTGGTCGGCAGCCTGGCACACAAGGAGAACCTGCCCCGCGCCATGGTCACCGGCTACAAGCTGGGTCGTGCCGAGGAGGCCATTTCCAGCCCCGCCCTCTGGGCCGTGCCTCTGCTGCTGGCTTGCGCAGCATTCAGCGCCTGGTGGCTGAGTCTCTAGTACAGGAGCGGAACTCGCCGGCTTCCCGAGCCAGGTGCCGGCGCATGGCCAGCAGGCCCTCGCGCGATGCCATCATCAGGTCGAGGGGGCGGTGGCCGGCCAGTTTCACATTGGGCAGGCGGACCCATTCCGGCAGGAAATCGGGCCGCTCGCCGTAGCGCAGGCGCAGAACCTTGTTGATCGCCAACAGGTGGGCCACCCGGCCGAGCAACACCGAGTCGTCGGCGAGCGGGCGGCCGTCCAGATAGCCATCCAGTGCCCGGGCATCGACGCCGAGCAGGGCCAGTTGTTCCTCCCGGCTCAATCGCCAGGCCTCGAACAGGCGCAGCAGGGCCTGGGTCTCGGCGGCACGCAGATCGGCACTGCGGGGATCGAGGCGCTGGAACTCGGCGAACCCGGTGCCGCACAACTCATAGCCTTCCCGACGCCGGCGATGACGCAACTGGCGGATGGCGTCGAGGCCCTGCTCGTAGCTGGGCAATGGCTTCTCGTGCACCCGGCCGGCCTTGCCGACCCGTGCGCCGGAGGCCGTCACCAGGGTCCAGCCCCCGAACAGGTCCGGGGTCAGCATCGCCGTGTAGTAGTTCTCGGCATTTTGCCAGCGGAAGGTCAGCGGTTGTTCCATGAGAGCCTGGTCAGAGGGAAACATGCGCTTCAAGAATAGCAACATCCGCGCCAATGCTCCGCAAATACTTTGGGATCAAGTGCTTATCATGCCGGTGGCGATCCCGATCCGGCAATAATCGCCGCCGGCCAGGACTGCCGATTGCCGGTCAGCGAACCACACGCCGCCCAAGAGGCATGTCGACCCGGCGGCGCAAACTACCGGCCGGTCATGCGGCGGTAGCGACCGTGCCATAATATGGACGCTATCCATCCCGTCCCCGACCCGACATGCGCCGCTGCCTGCTTGCCTTATTGATCATCACCACCCCCGCCCTGGCCTCCGACAGCGACGTGATCGCCCGCATGGGCGACGTCAGCCTCAAGGTCGGCGAAGCCCGCCAACTGGCCGAGCGCCTGCCCGACCGGGAGAGGACCCCGCAGGCGCTGGAACGCCTGATCCGCACCGAGATCATCCGCCGCAACGTGGCCGCCGAGGCCCGCAGGCAGGGCTTCGACCGCAAACCCGAGGTTGCCGCCCGGATGGACCAGGCGGCCGACCAGGCCCTGGTCGGCGCCTATGTCGACAGCATCGCCCGTCCCCCCGCCGACTACCCGCCGGACAGCCTGGTGCGCGAGACCTACGAAGCCGGCAAGGACCGCTTCACCCTGCCCCGGCAATACCGGCTCAGCCAGATCCATGTAGCCGGTACCGATGCCAAGGCGAGGGCCAAAGCCGACGACCTGTACCGACAAGCCACGGCGAGCAAGGCCGACTTCTCGGCCATCGCGCGCAAATCCTCCCAGCACGCGGCCAGCGCCAGCCAGGGCGGCGACATGGGCTGGCTGTCGGAAAAGAGTCTCCTGCCCGCGGTCGCGGCAACCGTGGCCAGCCTTAAGAAGAACGCGATCAGCCGGCCGGTGCTGGGCAGCGAGGGCTACCACATCCTCCTACTGACCGACAGCAAGGCCCCCGAACTGCTACCCCTCGACAAGGTCAGGCCGGCTCTCGTACAGAACCTGCGCCTGCGCAAGGCGAGAGAGATCGAGGCGGCCTACCTGAACGGCCTCCAGGCCAAGAACCCGGTAGCGGTGAACGGCATCGGCCTGGGCGAGCTGGCCAAGGCCAAGTAATCCAGGCTCGCGCAGCCCTTGCGGCCAAGCGGGGGTTACCCAGCGTGGCTGTCGCGGCAGCCGTCGCTGCTGCACGCACTACCCTGGCTGCAGCAGCCGCAACCCCCTCCCTCGGAACGGAACGGCCCCAGTTCAGGATGTCTGCGCGCGAACAGGTGGTAGAACTGCTGCACCGCCACCCAGCCCAGGAGCAGGAGCAGGAGCAGGCCGATGGTGACCAGGTAGGTGGTCACTCACCCGCCCCCAGCCCGGCGAAGCCCATGAAGGCCAGCGACAGCAGGCCGGCCAGCATCAGGGACAGGGCGGTGCCCTGGACCACGTTGGGCACTCTGGCCAGGTTGAGCCGTTCGCGCAGGCCGGCCATCAGGACCAGGGCCAGGGTGAAGCCGGCGCCGGCGCCGGCGGCGAAGGTCAGCGACTGGATGAAGCTGTATTCGCGCGCGGTCTGGAACAGGGCGACGCCGAGCACGGCGCAGTTGGTGGTGATCAGGGGCAGGTAGATGCCCAGGGCGCGGAACAGGGCCGGGCTGTATTTCTTCATCACCATCTCGACCAGTTGCACCGCCGAGGCGATCACCACGATGTAGGAGATCAGGCGCAGGAACTCCAGGTCGAAGTGGACCACCAGCCAGTTCAGGCCGTAGGCGCACAGGCTGGCCACCAGCATCACGAAGGTGGTGGCGGCGCCCATCGGGGCGGCGGTGTTGAGCCGGCCGGACACGCCCAGGAACGGGCACAGGCCGAGGAACATGGCCAGGACGAAGTTGTTGGCGAGGACGGCCGAGACGAAGATCTGGCCGGCGGAGATGTCATGCATGGTGATGGCCCTCCAGCGGCTTGACCAGCGCACCCTCGACCTTGCTGTTCTTCAGCCAGTTGAACAGCAGCAGCCAGGCGCCGAGGACGAAGAAGCCGCCGGGCGGCAGCACCATGACCACCCAGGGCTGGAAGTCGGGTCCGAACAGGGACAGGCCGAACAGCTTGCCGGCGCCGAGGATTTCGCGCACCGAGCCGAGCGCAAACAGGCCGAGGGTGAAGCCGAGACCCATGCCGAGCGCGTTGACCACGGTCCGCAACGGCGGGTTCTTCGAGGCGTGCGCCTCGGCCCGGCCGAGGATGATACAGTTGACCACGATGAGCTGGATGAAGGCGCCCAAGGCCTCGTACACGGCCAGGCTGATGGCCTGGATCAGGTAGTCGACCACGGTCACGAAGGTGGCGATGATGACGATGTAGGTGGCGATGCGCACTTCCTTGGGCACCAGCTTGCGGATCAGCGATACCAATAGCGTGGAGCAGACCAGCACGAAGGTGGTGGCGATGCCCATGGACAGCGAGTTCACCGCCGACACCGAGACCGCCAGGACCGGACACATGCCCAGGACCATGACGAAGACCGGGTTCTGCTTCCAGATCCCCTCCATGAACTCTTCCATGTGGCTGAGTTGAGTTTGTCCGGGCAGCTCCATCATTTACTCCTGACCTTGTCCAGATTGGGCGCCAGCAGCGGCAACAGCCGCTGGGCGCTGTCGTTGATGCCCTTGCCGACCGCCTTGGAGGTCACCGTGGCGCCGGAGATGGCGTCGATCTCCCAGGGGTTGCGCTTGCTGCCGTTCTTGACCGCCCGGACCGGATTGGCCAGCGCCTTGCCGTCGGCATCCAGCCTCACATCCAGGGCCTGGAAGTTGGCCAGGAAGGCCTGGTCGGTGATGATCTTGTCGCCGATGCCCGGGGTCTCGCGCATGCCGACCACGCCCAGGCCGGTGATCGCCTGGCGGCCGGGATCGTAGGCATACAGGATGCGCACCACGTCGGCGTAGCCGGTGGCGCCGCCCTCGGCGGCGATGCCCTTGAGTTCGCCGGTCGGGCCATAGGCGGCGTAGAACTTCACGCCGTCGCCGGAAGACTGCCCGGCCGCCGGCTCGATGCCCGCGCCGGTGGCGACGAATTCCTTCATGCTGGCGGCGCCCGGTATCACCTTGAACACCGCCCGTTCCAGGGCGATGCGCTTGTTGGCGCTGACCGCCCCCAGGGTGCCCTGGTAGGCCGACACGATGAGCACGCCGCACAGGGTGGCGACCAGGCCCAGGGTGGCGACCATGGCCCGGCTGGAGGTGACGGTCACGACGGCGGTCCCGGTCATGCCTTGCTCCCGCGCGCACCGAACACCCTGGGCTGGGTGTACTGGTCGATCAGCGGCACCAGGGCGTTGCCGATCAGGATCGCGTACATGACCCCTTCGGTGAGGCCACCGAAATAGCGGATCATCACCGTCACCACGCCGATGACGGCGCCGTAGATCCACACCCCCGCGGCCGTCACCGGCGAGGTGGCCATATCGGTGGCCATGAACACCGCGCCCAGCATCAGGCCGCCTGACAGCAGCACGAAGAGCGGCTGCGGAAAGCGGCCGGGATCGACCAGATGGAACGCCAGGGCGACCAGCGCGGCGCTGCCGATCACGGCGACCGGGATGCGCCAGTCCATGAACCGGCGCGCGGCGAGGTAGAGGCCGCAGGCCAGGATCAGCAAGGCCGAGGTCTCGCCCGCCGAGGCGGTGGCGACACCGGACAGCAGATCGCCCGCCGAGGCGACATGGTTCTCGAACTTCCAGCGCGCCAGCGGGGTCGCCCCGGTGAAGCCGTCGACGACGTGCCGGTGCAGCCATTCGGCCAGGCCGGGCGGCGTCATCAGCGGCACGGTGAAGGTGGTCGGGATGAAACTGGTGAAGCGCTCGGGGAAATAGGCCGGCGCCCAGGTCGTGATGGAGACCGGGAAGGCCGCCTGGACGAAGGCGCGGCCGACCAGGGCCGGGTTGAACACGTTGTAGCCTAGGCCGCCGAACAACACCTTGCCCAGGGCGATGGCGGCGAAGCCGGCCACGGCGGCCATCCAGAGCGGAAACGCGGGCGGCAGGGTCAGGGCCAGGAGCAGGCCGGTGATGGTGGCGCTCCAGTCGGCCAGGGTATTGCCCTGGCCGGACAGGCGGCTGAACAGCCGTTCGCTGAGCAGGCAGGCGGCCGTGGTGGCCAGGATCAGGGCCAGCGCCGACAGCCCGTACTGGATGACCGAGAAGCCCGCGATGGGCAGCAGGGCCAGCACCACGTTGAGCATGATGGTCTCGACGTTGACGCCCCGCTTCACATGGGGCGCGGCGCGCAACTCGATGCGGCGTGATTTCCCGGTCATGTCGGATCAGGCGTAGGCAACCGGCGCGGATGTCCTGGACGAACCCACCGGCATGGCCACCTCATGGTGATCGGCCCAGGCCCGCAACACCCGATCCATCTCGCGCGGATTGAGCCTGCGGCCCGCCAGGCCGACGAGTCGTTCGGTCAGTTTACGACAGCAGGCGAAGAAACGGCCATAGTCGGGATCGTGCTCGGACCGGGCCAGGTAGCCGCACTCGCCTTGGCCGAGGGCATAGGCCGCCGCGGCGACCCGGCTGTCAAGGATGAAGAACAGTTCAGGAAAATGGAAATGCAGGTACCTGGAGGCCAGGGAACGGGCCTGGTCGGCCGGCAGGTCGGCGAACACGTCCATGACCCGCTTGTGCATCTCGAACACCAGTGCCTGATCCAGATGCTCGGCGGTGGCGATGCCGGCGAACCAGCGGTCGACGCCGGACTGGCCCAGTCGATGGGCGGCAAACTCGGGGGAAAAATCATTGACGTGAAAGCCGTGCTCGGCGCCGATGCGCACGATCATGCGCAGCTTGTCGGTGACGATGTCGTCCTGGAAATGATTCCGGTGCAGGAAGCACAGTTCGTACAGGGCGCGGGTGCGCGGGTCGAGGATGGACTGGGCCAGGGTATCGGCGATGAATTCGCGGCTGATATCGGGGTTCATGGTTTTGCTGACGGAGGTGGATTGATCGGGTGACGGCTGCCGCCGGGCTTGCGCCCTTCGCCTTCCTTGTGGCCGAAGTCGAAGCGCTCGCCGCTCTCGTGCAATTCGAGCTTGCTCTTGACCGCCTCCGCCCGATCGCGCAGGACGGCCTTGGCGGCGCGGAACTGCTGCACCAGCGGGATATTGGACGGGCAGACGTAGGTACAGCAGCCGCATTCGAAGCAGTCGCCGAGGTGGTAGTCGCGGCTCATGTGGTCGTATTCGCTGCTGGCGGCCAGGAGGCCCAGCATGGACGGATTCAGGCCCATCGGGCAGGCCTGCACGCACTCGCCGCACTTGATGCAGGCGTAGGTCTTGCGGGCGCTTTCGGTCTCGATATCGCGGCGGTCGAATACCAGGATGCCGGACACGCCC
>JBAZLW010000092.1:0-8682 GCA_041650095.1 Hydrogenophilaceae bacterium
CCGAAAGAAAAGGAGCCGTCATGGGTGGTCGAATTCCCGGATCGATCTGTTCTTTCAAACTCGGGGCCGACTGGTGCGACGAGGGAACGATGAGCCGGTCGCGCAACAGCGCGCCCGGTCCGCTGGGAATGCTGATGTCGATGATCATGGCGGCAGCGCCGCCGCTCAGCGAAGAAGAACGTGCCGAGCGAGACCGGCAGGAATGGCGCAAGAACAATGAAGCCGAGAAGAAACAGGCGAGTGAAAGCCTGGAGAGGGACACCCCGGTTCATATCAACAAATGCCTCAGGAATCTGAAACACCTGCCAGCCGGTGCGTGGCGTTCCATGCAGGAACGAGACCTGATACTGAACAAACTGGATGAACTCAACAAAGCCCATAAGATCCACTGGGTTGACGATAAAGAGCATGAAGACGAACGGGGCGGGCACGACAGGGGTGAAATCACCATGAAGATGGATTTCCATTGGGGAGACTGGGAAGAGGATGCCTGGATGAAATCGGCACCCGTCCTTGTCCACGAGGGAACCCATGCCGTCTGGAGCAACGGTCATTTCAATGCGTGGCGGAAGAAGTGGCTTCTTGATCATGCCAACAGTTGCAAGGACCACCCAAAGGGGGAAGCCCTCATCGCGGAAGAGACGTATGCCTGGGAAAACGAACTCAAGGTCTACGAGATACTCAAGGATCAAGGGCTTAACGACTCGGTTCTGGAGGCGCGGCTACAACGGAAAGCGGCAGGTGGCGTCGAGGCCATGGTTCGAAAAGCCTACGAGGCATGGATCAACCTGGACCGGATCAAGTAGAACCCCGAGGACAGCGGGGCCGGATAGCGTCATTCGAATTGAAAAGGCTTGCCGGCCAATCGCCGACAGCAGATTCAACACACGACCCGCTAGTCCCGCCGGCTGCGGCTCTTCGCGGCATTGACGATGCCGCGCCAGATCGCCACCTCTTCCTTCTCCAGCCCGGCGCGGGCGAAGAACCGGCGCAGCCGGGGCATCAGGCGCTTGGGCTGCCTGGGGTCGAGAAAGCCGATGTCGACCAAGGTCGCTTCCATGGCGACGAGCAGTCCTTCGACCTCCTCGTGGCTGGCGGGGACGAACTCGGGCAGGTCCAGCGGGCTGTCGTCGAGCGTGCAACGCAGCTCGTAGGCCACCGCCTGCACCGCCGCGCCCAGGTTGAGCGATGCATAGTCGGGATTGGTCGGTATGTTGAGCAGCCAGCGGCACTTGCCCAGTTGTTCGTTGGACAGGCCGAAGGTTTCGGAGCCGTAAACGATGGCGACCGGCGCCGACCGGGCCTGGCTCAGCAGTTCCGGCGCCGCCCGGCGCGGCGTGTAGGCCGGGTGCGGCAGGTCGCGCCGGCGCGAGGTGCAGGCAACCGACAGCACGGTATCGGCGAGCGCCTCGTCCAGGCTGGCGCAGATCACCGCGCCGTCGAGCACGTCGACCGCGCCGGAGGCGCGTGCGCGCGCCTCGGCGTCGATCTCGCACTTCGGGTTGACCAGGTACAGGCGGGACAGGCCCATCACCTTCATGGCCCGCGCCGCGGCGCCGAGATTGCCCGGGTGGCTGGTCTCCACCAGGACGATGCGGATATTGTCGAGAGGATTTTCCGGCTTCAAGGTAAAATTGCCGCCCATTAGTTCACTGTTCTTTGCAACCATGCATCCCATGCTCAATACGGCGGTCAAGGCCGCCCGCCGCGCCGCCACCATCATCAACCGGGCTTCCAACGACCTGGAGGCCCTGACGGTTCGCACCAAGCAGGAGAACGATTTCGTCTCCGAGGTCGATCACAAGGCCGAACAGGCCATCATCGATGTCCTGCTGCAGGCCTATCCCAAGCATGCGATTCTAGCGGAAGAGTCGGGCGCGACCGGCGATTCCGAGTTCCAGTGGATCATCGACCCGCTCGACGGCACCACCAACTTCCTGCATGGCTTTCCCCAGTACGCCATCTCCATCGCCCTCCTGCACAAGGGCCAGCTCGACCAGGCGGTGGTCTACGACCCCCTGCGCAACGAGCTGTTCACCGCCAGCAAGGGCGCCGGGGCCTTCCTGAACGACCGCCGCATCCGGGTCTCCAAGCGGATCAAGCTGGCCGATGCGCTGATCGGCACCGGCTTCCCCTACCGCGACTTCACCCACCTCGATGCCTACACCGGCATGTTCCGCGACCTGGTGCAGAAGACCTCCGGCCTGCGCCGGCCCGGTTCGGCCGCGCTGGACCTGGCCTGGGTGGCGGCCGGCCGCATCGACGGTTTCTTCGAGATCGGCCTCAACCCCTGGGATATCGCCGCCGGCTGCCTGCTGATCAAGGAAGCGGGTGGGCTGGTGAGCGACTTCACCGGCGAGGACGGCTATCTGAAATCCGGCCACGTCGTGGCCGGCACCCCCAAGGTGTTCGCGCCTCTGTTGCAGACCATCCAGCCGCACGTCACGCCGGCGCTGAAAGGCTGACGCCGCCGTAGGGGCGCCACTCGCGGCGCGAACCCCATTCGGCCCACAAGCGGGCCTCCTACCGCATGGCCGGGATATAGGCCGCCAGCGCGGCGATGTCATCGTCCTTCAGTCGGCGGGCGATGCTGCCCATGACCGGGTCGTTGCGCAGCTTGCTGCCCAGTCGGTACTGCTCCAGAGCCTGTTTCAGATAAACCGGCTGCTGGCCGGCCAGGCGGGCGATCTTTTCATTGCCGTAGCCCTGGGCGCCGTGACAGGCCTTGCAGATACCGTCGTATAGCTGCCTGCCTTTGGCGGCCTTGGCGGGGTTCCCCGACGCCGACGAGCGGACCGGCTGGCTGGAATAATAGATCGCCATGTTGAAGCGGTCGTCCTCCTTCAGCACCTTGATCAGGCCGCTCATGAACTGGTCCTGGCGGCGACCGTCGGCGAACTTGTCGATCTGGTTCAACAGATACACGGCGTTCTGGCCGGCCAGGTTGGGGATATAGTCGTAGGCGCTGTTGCCATCCTGACCGTGGCAGTTGGCGCAGAAGAAGGCGGCCTTTTTGCCGGCCTGGCGGGCCTGGTCGAACTCGGCGGCGGAGCCGAGCGACTGCCGGACCCTATCGGCATTGTTAGCGGCAAGCGTGGGACAAGCCGCAGTCAAACCAATCGCCGTTACAAGGCAGGCGAGGGAGAGGCGGATATTCATGCGAGGAGACCCAAGGTGTTTCGGTATTTTCGCCTAGCATATAGCCGAACCCAAGCCTTGTCATTGTCCGCCGGTACCCGTCAATTTACAGATCCGGCCGATCCCGCGTGCCACTGATGACCAGATCGGCAGGTTTCCTGCAGGCCATGGAACCCACCTTGGGCAGGACATGTTCACCTTGGACCTGTCAACCAAGGCCGTCAGATAGTGGTTGTTCCTTGAGGTAATGGATCAGCACGCCATCGAAGACATGGGCACATTCCATGGCATCCCGGGCATCGCCATCCGCCAACCGGATACGAAAGGCAGCGAGCTGCGTCTCTATCTCGAAGTGCTCGGCCTGGTTCCGCTGGAAGCATGGCCAGGAAACCTGGGCGAACAATGTCTCGGTGGCGCGGTAATATGCCCTGACACATTGAAATGTCGCGTCGAAAATTTCCAGTAACCGGCCCCCGCCGATTTCTCCTGCAAGCGTATGGTTGTATTGATCTATCCGGGTAAACAGGGCGTGGCGTTCGCGTTCAGAGTCCTCCAGCAGGGCGTGCATCAACGCTGACTGGCCTGCCCATGGGCCTTGTTCCAATATCCGGATGGGCTCAATGTGCTGCGTATCGGTCAAGTGCGCATTCATCATCCTGGTTCCTTCATGGCATAGCTGCCTGTACGGCAACAGACCGGCGCCAGGGCGAGGTTTGATGTCCTGGCCAGCGCCGATCGGCGGACGGGAATGTTTCGTCATGGCTTGCCCTCTTTCTCTGCTTCATCCGAATGACCAGTGCAACGGCAGCGCCTTCGATCCGCCTCGTGCGGGAAGTCGCTCGACTCCACCTGCCCGACCCGGTGCAAGGCCACCGGAATTTCACGCTAGCAAACGGATTCGGCCTGGAGGCCAGGATGGCAAAAATGTAATTCTGGCGTTATGCAGTGGTCAGAGGCGCGTTATCTACGGCCGTAAATACGGTTTTTGCTGTAGCCGAAATACAGTACACACCTTAGATTGTTCCTGCAGGCAGTTGCTTAGACTGAGGGCATATCACCTGGCGATGCTGAGAATGAAGATCCTGGTCATCGAGGATGAGCTGAAAACCGCCCAGTACCTGCAGAAGGGTCTCGGTGAGAACGGCTATGCGGTCGAGACCTGCCAGGACGGCGCGCTGGGGCTCGCACTTGCCGCATCCGGAACATTCGACCTGATCATTCTGGATGTCCAACTCCCCCACTGCGACGGCTGGACCATACTGGGCGCCCTGCGCCAGAACGACCGCAAGACTCCCGTCCTCTTCCTGACCGGGCGGGATTCCGTGCAAGACCGCGTCAAGGGCCTGGAACTCGGCGCCGACGACTACCTCATCAAGCCGTTCGCCTTCTCTGAACTGCTTGCCCGCACACGTTCCTTGCTGCGGCGCGGACAAGTGGCGCCGTTGCCGGATGTGTTGCGCATCGCGGATATCGAGATCGATCCGATGCATCAGAGGGTGAAACGGGCGGGGATACGCCTATCGCTCACCCAGCAGGAATTCGCCCTGCTGGCGCTATTGGCCCGGCATTGTGGCGAAATACTGTCGCGCACCATGATTGCCGAGCAGATCTGGAACATGAATTACGACAGCGACACCAATGTCGTGGATGTCGCCATCCGTCGCCTGCGCAAGAAGGTCGACGACCCCTTTGACCGCAGGTTGATCCGCTCCGTACGTGGCGTGGGCTATGTCCTTGAGGAATAGAATCGTCTCTTGCATCCTGGCCTGCCGCGGACTGCTCAGGCCAAGGCGCTGGTCCATCGCCATGCGCCTCACCCTGCTCTACACGTTTCTTGCGGCAATCATGCTCGCGACGACCCTGGTCTTCCTGGACAACGTAATCAGCAAGGATCTAGGCCAGGATGAGTTCTACTTCGTGGCGGACCGGGTGCACCTGCTCGAGAAGACGCTCATGCAACATGGCGACGATCAGGCTTTTCTCGACCACGAGGTCAATCAGGCGGCGGGAAGCGACGATTTTGACCAGCATTACATCTTTCACTCGCGGATACTGGATGAGTTGGGCAACAAGTTGATCGAGACCGCTGGCATGGATACGATCATCCGGGCGGAGGACTTCCCCCCGCCCACGGTAACGACGGGGCATGCGATGGGCGGGCAACGCTGGCGCTCACCCGATGGCCGCTATTACGTGCTCCTGTCCAGTTGGGCAAGCAGCGGCGAAAATGGCCCGCCCCGGCTGATCCAGGTGGCCCTTGACGAGTCGGATGAAAAGGCGCTGCTGGCCACTTCCCAGTACAAAATCTACCTCGCCATAGCGCTGGCGATCCTGCTCTTTGCCTGGGTAAGCGTCTACGTTGCGCAGCAGGGCATGCGTCCCCTCTACAGCATCGCCAGCGCGGCGGAACGCATCACCGCAAACCAGTTGAATGAGCGCCTGGAATCCGAGCACCTGCCCGGCGAGCTGATCATCCTGGTCGAATCATTCAACAACATGCTCATCCGCCTGGAGGATTCCTTTGACCGGATGGCTGCCTTCTCCTCCGATATTGCGCATGAATTGCGCGCACCCTTGCACAATCTCATGGGTCAGACCGAGGTCGCACTCACCCAGAGCCGGACTGCGGCTGAATATCAGGAAATACTGGAATCCAACATGGAGGAATTCCAGCGTCTTGCCCACATGATCAACGGCTTGCTGTTCCTGGCCCGAGCCGAAAGCCCTCACATGCAGATCGAGCGCACGACATTCGATGTCCGCGAAGAACTGGAGCGGGTCCGCGATTTTCATCAGGCCGTGGCCGAGGAAAAGGGGATCTCACTGCAATGCCATGGCCAAGGCCGGGTCAATGCCGACCTGTTCATGTTCCGGCGTGCACTTGCCAACCTGGCATCCAATGCATTGCGCTACACCCTGACGGGCGGCACGGTCGACATGCGGGTATCCGAACCGGAAGACGGTTGCGTCGAAGTGGCCGTTCAGGACACCGGCTCCGGCATCGCCGCTGAGCACATGCCGAAGATATTCGACCGACTCTACCGTCCGGACCGGGCGCACGACCCCAACGACACCGGGGCCGGGCTGGGGCTTGCCATTGTCAAATCCATCATGCACCTGCATGGCGGCAAGGTCGGAGCGGAAAGCGTAGTGGGCAAGGGCAGCACGTTTACCCTGACTTTTCCGGTTGTCGCCCCGGCGCGGCATGACACAAGGCACGCCGAGTTGTCGTGCAAGACCGGCGCCATGGCATGGGAATGAAGACGCACCCCCATCCGTAACGGTTATTGAATCGCGCATATCGGTCGAGCCGGTTCATCGACGAGGCTGTTCCGGAACATGACCCATCTCTGCGACCTGTCATTCGCGAGCCCGCCGGATAGCGAACCCTGTCCATTACTGCCGATTCAGGTTTCCAGCCAAACCCCTATCGAATCCATTCGTCGGTCGGCGATGTCAAAGTAAAATCGCCTCATCCAGACTTGGACCATTATTTTGACTTCCGATTTCGTTCAGCACACGCCGATGATGCAGCAGTACCTGCGGATCAAGGCGGCGCATCCGGACATGCTGGTGTTCTACCGCATGGGGGACTTCTATGAACTGTTCCACGACGACGCCGAACGCGCCGCGCGTCTGCTCGACATCACCCTGACCACGCGCGGCCAGTCGGCGGGCACGCCGATCCGGATGGCCGGCGTGCCCTACCACGCCGCCGAACAATACCTGGCCCGGCTGGTCCGCCAGGGCGAATCGGTGGCGATCTGCGAACAGATCGGCGACCCCAAGGCCAGCAAGGGGCCGGTCGAGCGCCGGGTGGTGCGCATCGTCACCCCCGGCACCCTGACCGACGACGTCCTCCTCGATGACAAGCGTGACGCGGTGATCCTGGCCATCGCCGCCGGGCGCGGCCGGCTCGCCCTGGCCTGGCTGACCCTGTCGTCCGGCCGCCTGGCCGCCAAGGAGGTCGAACCGGGCCGGCTGGCATCGGAGCTGGTCCGCCTGACGCCCTCGGAAATCCTGCTCCCGGACGACTTCAGCGACCCGGCCCTGACCGGCCTCAAGACCGCCCTCACCCGCCGGCCGGCCTGGCAGTTCGACGCCGAGCGTGGCGGCCGCATCCTGTGCGAGCACTTCGGCGTCCACGACCTGGCGGCCTGGGCCATCCAGGACCGGCCGCTGGTTCAGGCCGCCGCCGGCCTGCTGCTCGACTACGCCCGCCACACCCAGCAGTGCGACCGCGAAGGGTGGAGCAGGGGCCCCGCTCGCGGGGATGCGACCCCGGAGCGGGATGCGGGCGCCCCAAGCGCGGTCGCTGGCATCCCTTCAGCGGGCCGATCCCCCTACGGGGGCCCCTCGGCCAACGCTTCAGGGCGCCCCCTGCCCCACGTCAACGGCCTCAGCCTGGAGCAGGACAGCGAATACGTGCTGATGGATGCCGCCGCCCGGCGCACCCTGGAGATCAGCGAAACACTGCGCGGCGAGGCCGAGCCGACCCTGTTCTCCGAGCTGGACCGCTGCCAGACCGGCATGGGCAGCCGCCTGCTCAAGCACTGGCTGCATCACCCCCTGCGCGAGCGTGCCCGGCGGGAAAACCGGCTGGCCGCCATCGCCGCCCTGATCGAGACGCCCGAGGCGGCGCGCGGCATCCGCCGCGAACTCAGGGGCATGGCCGACCTGGAACGCATCGCCGCCCGCATCGCCCTCAGGTCGGCGCGGCCGCGCGACCTGTCCGGCCTGCGCGACAGCCTGGCCCTCATGCCGGCCCTGCGCACCGCCCTCGCCGGGGCCGGCGACGCCCTGGCCGATCTGGCCGGCCGGCTGGAATTCCCGGCCGGGCCGGGCGAGCAGTTGCGCCGCGCCATCCGTGAAGAACCGGCCGCGGTGATCCGCGAGGGCGGCGTCATCGCCGACGGCTACGATGCCGAACTGGACGAGCTGCGCGGCCTGCAATCGAACAGCGGCGAGTTCCTTATCGCCCTGGAGGCGCGCGAGCGCGAACGCACCGGGATCGCCAACCTGCGGGTCGAGTACAACAAGGTCAGCGGCTTCTACATAGAGGTCGGCCGCGCCCAGGCCGACAAGGTGCCGGCCGACTACCACCGCCGGCAGACCCTGAAGAACGTCGAGCGCTACCTCACCGCCGAACTGAAGGAATTCGAGGACAAGTTCCTGTCCGCTTCGGAACGTGCCCTGGCGCGCGAGAAGCTGCTCTACGAGGCCCTGCTCGACGACCTGGCGCCCTACATCGCCGACCTGCAGCGGGTGGCCCAGGCGGTGGCGGCGCTCGACATCCACGCCGGCCAGGCCGAACTGGCGCTGGCACGCAACCTGGTGCGGCCTGAATTCAGCGACGACTGGGGCATCGCGATCACCGCCGGCCGCCATCCGGTGGTGGAGCCGCGCGTCGACGCCTTCATCGCCAACGACCTGAAATTCGATCCGACCCGGCGCATGCTGGTGGTCACCGGCCCCAACATGGGCGGCAAGTCGACCTACATGCGCCAGACCGCGCTGATCGTCCTGCTCGCCTGCTGCGGCCTC
>JBAZLW010000093.1:0-8679 GCA_041650095.1 Hydrogenophilaceae bacterium
GCCCCGGCCGGCGTCGGCTTCGTCGATGCCGACGATGCTGTATGCGCTTTCGCCGCCGTCTTCATCCGCCACCGTGACGGTGGCGCCAAAGTAGACCGTGTCGGTGGCCTCGCGCAACTCGGGATCGACCACCACGGCCGATTCCAGCCGCTTGGTCAGGAAGCGCAGGCGGCGGTCGATCTCGCGCAAACGCTTCTTGCCGTAGATATAGTCGCCGTTCTCTGAGCGGTCGCCGTTGCCGGCCGCCCAAGAAACCACGTTGACCACCTCGGGGCGCTCGACCCGTAGCAGGTGGTTCAATTCGGCCAGCATACGGGCGTGGCCGCCCGGGGTCATGTAGTTACCAGTTCCCGGAGGCAATGGCGAGGTCTCTTCGCCTTCCTCCTCGGTTTCCTGGCTGTCGTTGGGAACGAAGGCCTTGTTCATTCGGTCGCGCTGGGGCGACCATCCTGTACCAAGGCCTTGCGGTGTTCGAGATAGAAGTCGCGGGTGAACTCGTAGTTATCCAGCGCGGCCTCCTCGATCGCCTCCTTGGCATCAATCAGGTCGGCACGGCGGCTGACGACACGCAGCGCCAGGGTTCCGTTACGGGTGGGGATATCCTCGATCTGGTAGACCAGGTCAGTCGTCGCGGTGTCAACCGCCAGGCCGACGCCGTCTCGGAAACTGCTCGGACCGAAGAATGGCAGTACCAGATAAGGACCGCTGGCGACCCCCCAGCGACCCAAGGTCTGGCCGAAATCCTCGTTGTGCTTCTTCAAACCCATGGGCGTGGCGATGTCGATCAGGCCCAACAGGCCGAACGAGCTATTGAAGACGACGCGCAACAAATCGGATGAGGCCTGCTCCAGCTTGAACTGCAACAGGTTGTTGGCAAATACGGTGACGTCGTCCAGGTTGGAATAGAAGTTGCGGACGCCGCTCTGCACGGGTGAAGGGGCGATCGCCTGATAACCTTTCGCCAACGGTTTCAAGACAACCCTGTCCACACCTTCGTTGAAGGAGTGCATGCTGCGGTTGTAAGGTTCCAGGGGATCGCGCGGATCGCCATTGCTGGCGCAGCCAGCCAGTAAGAGCGCGGTAGCCAAGGCTATGAGCGGTTTGCCATGAGTATTCATAATCATTGTTAGTAGTACCGGTTGGCGGCAATTTGGATATTAGCAGTTTACTAAATCACCGTTCGGATGGCTTCATTCGGCCGTCAAAATACCTTTACATGTTAAAAGGCTGTGGTTAGAATGCGCGCCTCTTTTGGGGGTATAGCTCAGCTGGGAGAGCGCTTGCATGGCATGCAAGAGGTCAGCGGTTCGATCCCGCTTACCTCCACCAAAGGTTAAGGGATTCGCGAAAGCGAGTTCCACTAGGTCAAGTCCCCATCGTCTAGAGGCCTAGGACATCGCCCTTTCACGGCGGTAACCGGGGTTCGAATCCCCGTGGGGACGCCAGATAACTACTGGCATTACAAGGGCTTGCAGCGATGCAAGCCCTTTTTCTTTTGCCGCAAAGAAAATCTGGCGTGCCGGCCATTCAGAACCCGTCTCCAGTTGCCGATACATTGTTGTTTGGGCCGCCTCGCCCAAGCTGGCCAGGGTGCGTCATCGGTACCCACCTCACACAAAACAAGTCTATTTATTAATGGTTTATATTGATTTGTTGAAAAACGACTTCATAATTGAGTAGGCTTACTTAATCGGGCAGACAGGATCGCCAGAGGAATATGGGCAGGATCGACAAAGACACCCAGCATCGTCTCCTGACGACGCGTCTACCGGCTTTGCCGCAAGTATTGCTGCGGTTGCTGGAGTTGTGCCGGCAGGATGAATCCGGTCTGGACGACATTGCCCGGCTGGTCGGCCAGGAACCGGCCTTGAGCGCGAAGCTGCTGACCCTGGCCTGCACTGCCGACCGCTATGGCAGGCAAGCCCCACGCAGCCTACAGCAGGCCCTGATGCAACTCGGCCTCGACGCGGTACGCATGGCGGTGATCGGGGAATCGATCCAGCAGGTATTCAGCGGTCTGGTCGGAAATCAGGAGATCGACCTCGGCGCCTTCTGGCAGCACAGTCTGGGCTCCGCCATCCTGGCCAAGCGCCTGGCCCGGGCCGCGGGCTACCCGCAGGTGGAAGAGGCTTACCTGGCCGGCCTGCTACACGATGTCGGCCAACTGGCCATGATCACCACCTTCCCCACCGAATACCGCCGTGCCTTCACTGAAGGTCATGACGATACCTGGCTCAGCCGGTGGGAGGAAAACACCCTCGGCTTCACCCATGCCGAGGTGGGCACCTGGCTGGCCGCGCGCTGGCAACTCGACAGCTTCCTGGCCGATGCTCTGCTTTACCACCATGAGGCCGTGGAGCAGGTTGCGCAGGCCCACCCGCTGGTACGCATCGTCTGGCTGGCCCATGTCCTGGAGCACGACGACCAGGCCTGCCCGCCCGATTTGCTCGAATGTGGCGAAGCCAAACTACTGACAATACGGGACGGCATCGCCGACGAAGTCAAACAAGCGGCGGATTTCCTCGGCATACGTCTAGCCGACCCGGCCGCCCAATCCGGCGCGCAGGCCAGCCTGACCGAAGAGGTGCGTGGACTGGCCTTGATGGGGGCACTGCGGGCGCAACCCATGCCTCCTCCTTCGGGCATGGCCGAGCAGTTGCGTACCACCGCCCATTCGGCACGCATCCTGTTTGAACTTGGCGATGGCCTGTTCTATCAGGTCGAGGGCAGCCACCTGCACGCCATGGCGCCCTGGCCGCACCTCGCACGCGGCGAGGAATTGGGCATCCCGATCGGAGCGCAAGGTGGCTGCATAGGTCGTGCCGCCGCCTCCGGCCAACCCGAATCGATCCGTGCCGCCGACGTCGCTGCAAACCTGCTGGACAAGCAGTTGCTGCGTCTATTGGGCCATGATCAAGACATGGCCGCCCTGTTGGCCATTCCCCTGGGAGGCGTGCCGCCGTACCCGATCCTGGTCTTTGCCGCCAAGCAAACCGTTGCCGCGAACCTGCTGGCACGGCCGCCGCTGCTGCAGGCCTTCGCCGACGAGGCGGCGGCGCGCCTGCTGCCATCGACGGCCCACCTGGCGGCCGCACCCGGCCTGCGTGACCAGGTGCGGCGAGCCGTGCATGAAGCCAGCAACCCCTTGGGCATCATCAAGAACTACCTGCGCATCCTGACCGATGAACTCGGTGAAAAGAGCGATGCCGGCGATCTGGCGCAAGACCTGACCTTGGTCAATGCCGAGATCGAGCGGGTCAGCCGCATCCTGCGCGAACTTGTCCAGCCGGACAACGCCGCCCCAACCGGAACACAACGGCCCCAGGGCAGCGACTTGAACCGCGCGGTACGCGAATTGCTGGCATTCTGCCGGGATACCCATTTCCTACCCGACGGCATCCGGATCGAGCCCACGCTCCAAAATGACCTGCCCGCGGTATTGGCTGACCAAGACAGTTTGAAACAGATATTGCTCAACCTGCTCAAGAACGGCATTGAGGCCCTCGGTACGGCGGGCAGGATCGCGGTGTCGACCGCCGGTCCGGTGCCGCGCGCAGGGGGACGGTTTGTCGCACTGCTGCTCAGCGATGATGGCCCGGGCCTGCCCCGGGACGTACAGGCCGGCCTGTTCAGACCGGTCGAGACGCACAAGGGCGCGGAGCATTCAGGCCTGGGCCTGGCCATCGTCGGCGAACTGGTCGAGCGCCTGGGCGGCCAGATCGAATGGCATAGCGCCGCCTCGGGCACCGCGTTCCAGATCTTTCTGCCGGTGGCGCCGGCACCGGGTGAAACAGCATGAGCGACTTGCCTCCTCAGATCGATCGCACCTTGCTGAACGTCCTGCTGGGCGGCGAGCCCGACCTCCGGGCGGAGGCGCCACCGGCCCGTTTGCTGCTCGTCGATGATGAACCCCTGATGTTGCGTACCCTGCGTCGCCTGCTCGGCGAGCGCGATTACCAGATCGAGGTCGCCGACAGTGGTCAGGCGGCGATCGAGGCCCTGGATCGGCAGCCGTTCGACCTGATGCTGCTGGACCTGCATCTGCAGGACATGTTCGGCCTGGATGTGCTGCGCCACGCCAGACGACAGGGCATCGAACTGTGCACCATCGTGATCAGCGGCGACAGCGAGATCGATGCGGCGATCGGCGCCCTCAAGCAGGGTGCCTATGATTTCATCCGCAAGCCAGCCGAGCCGGACGAACTCCAGCGTACCGTAGCGAACGCCCTCGCGCTGCACCGCGAGCGCCAGGAAAACGAGCGCATGCGGCTCCGCCTCACGCAGTCCGAACGCCTGTACCGCTATCTGGTCGAGGAGTCACCGGATTTCATCTACACCCTCGATCAGGATGGCTGTTTCAGCTTCGTCAACCAGCGGGTCGAGAGCCTGCTCGGCTACCCACGCGAGGACCTGATCGGCCAACATTACAGCGTCATGGTCCATGCCGAAGACCACGCCAGCGCACGCCATGTGCTCGACGAGCGGCGGACCGGCGAACGCGCCAGCCGCAACGTCGAACTGCGCCTGCGCAGCCGCTTCACCGACGATGCCAGGCATTTCGAGGTCAACCTGGTCACCCTGAGTGTCAACGCATTCGGGGTCTACAGTCACGACAACCAGTCCGGACAGCGCGAGTTCATCGGCACCTACGGCATCGCCCGCGACATCAGCGCCCGGCGCAAGGCCGAGGCGATGGTCGCCTTCCACGCCCTGCACGACCGGGTCACCGAACTGCCCAACCGCGAGCTGTATCGAGACCGTCTGGAATTTGCCTTGATCCAGGCGCGCCGTCACGACTCACCGCTGGCGGTGATGCTGGTCGACCTGGATCGCTTCAGGTGGGTGAACGATAGCCTGGGGCATCCGGTCGGCGATGGCCTGCTGCGTATCGCTGCGCAACGCATCGAGGGCTGCCTGGAAGGCAGCGACACCCTGGCACGCATGGAGGCCGACGAGTTTGCCCTGCTGCTGCCGCATGTCGCCGACCAGGACACAGCCAAGGCGCTCGCCCAACAGATCCTGACCGTTCTAGAGGCCCCTTGCCAGGTTGGCGGCCATGAAATCTACCTGACCGCCAGTATCGGCATTGCCCTCTGCCCGACGGATGGCGACTGCACCAAGACGCTGATGCGCCATGCCGACCTTGCCCTGCATCATGTCAAACAGGGCGGCAAAAATGGTTTTGCCTGCTACACGGACAACATGCCCGATGTCTCCTCGGTCAAGCATTCCATGCAAGGTGAACTGCGTCGTGCCGTGCGCGATAGCGAATTGACCATGTACTACCAGCCCCAGGTCGATACCCAGAGCGGGGACATCGTCGGGGTGGAGGCGCTGATGCGCTGGCAGCACCCACGGGATGGCCTGCGCGGGGCCGGCGACATCTTCCCGCTGGTCGAGGAGATCGGCCTGATCTGCCCCCTGTCCGACTGGATGCTGGAAACGGCCTGCGGCGACATGCGAACCTGGCTCGACCTTGGCCTGGAACCGATCGTCATGTCGGTGAACATATCGCCGCATTTTCTGGATCAGGACGACTTCGTCGAGCGCATCCTGGCCGCCATCGAGCGGCATCGCCTGGAACCGGAATGGCTGAAACTGGAGATCACTGAAGGCATCGTCATCCGCAACCTGGACGGCGTCATGCTCAAGCTCGACCGCCTGGCCAGCGCCGGAGTCAGACTGGCCATCGACGACTTTGGCACCGGCTATTCCTCGCTCGCCTACATACAGATGCTGCCCTTGCACACGCTGAAGATCGACAAGGCCTTCGTCAACGAAATACGGGACGGCAGCCGGCGAGTGCCCGTGGTCCAGGCCATCATTGCCCTGGCCAAGGGCCTTGACCTGGAGGTAATCGGCGAGGGCGTCGAACGCCAGGAGCAGGCCGATTTCCTGATCAAAAACGGCTGCCACATCATCCAGGGCTTCCTCTATCACCGGGCCCTACCCGCCACCGTGGTGACCGAGCTGCTGACGCGGCAGGCCGGCCACGCAGCAATCCACGCCTGAGTCTTTGGCCGAACAGCCTCTTAACCCGAACGGCATCAACAACCCTCTGGCGACCTTTGCCTGGTTGCCGTACCCAGCCGGGTATCGGGTTCGCGCAGAAAATCACTTGTAGCCGGGCTGACAATCCCCACGTTTTGACATCGTGTCACGCACCATTCAGGTGCGGCATCGGGACAGGGCCAAGACACACATGAACTAACAATTGCGCCCCAGGGTGCCATGGCGCACCTCAAACAGCCGTTGTATGCATGGACATGACCTTTTGTTAGCGGATTGCGCCACATTAATTAACAAATAACATATTCAGCCCTTAGTGCGGTCCGCATATGGACGGTGCGGCAGTTACCATGAATTTCACTACGCGCCAACCAGCACATACATTTTTATACTTAATATTCATATAGTTGTTAATTATTACAAGGCTTGGCACATGGCTTGCTGATGGGTATTCGTCAGTTTTTGAAACCCACTTCACTTGTAAGGAATCACCATGACCAAACTCGATCACAAGGACAAGCTGGCCGAGCTTCTCGCCGCCAGGATCAACCGTCGCGGTTTCATGAAGATGATGGGGGCAGGCGCCGGCCTGGCCGCAGCCAGCTCCCTCATGGGCGGCGCCATGGTCACCGACGCGATGGCGGCGGCCCCCAAGCGCGGCGGTACCATCAAGCTGGCCTGGGTCGACGCGGTCGATACCCTGGACCCGCATTTCACCGCCTCCCTGGGTTCGGTGAAGATCCTCAACAACATATTCAACGGCCTGCTCAAGGTGGCCTACGACGGCAAGAAGGTGTCCTTCGTGCCCGACCTGGCCGAGAAGTGGGACATGCCGGACGACAAGACCCACGTGTTCAAGCTGCGCAAGGGCGTCAAGTTCCACAACGGCGACCCCTGCGACGCCGCAGCAGTGAAATGGAGCCTGGAACGGGTCAAGGACCCAGCCGTGAGCTCCCCGCACGCCTGGAAGTTCGAGACCCTGGCCGGGATCGACATCATCGACGACAGCACCCTGCGCATGCGCTTTGCCAAGCCCTATGCCTTCCTGCCCGTAGCCCTGACCGGCAGCACCGGCCGCGCCGGCACCATCGTCAGCAAGCGCGCCGTGGAGCAGTACGGCAAGGCCTTCGGGCGCAACCCGGTCGGCACCGGCCCGTTCAAGTTCGTCGGCTGGCGCGAGAACGAGTCCATCACCCTGGAGCGCAACCCGAACTACTTCGAGCCGGGCCTGCCCTACCTGGACGGCGTCCAGATCCTCCTGATCAAGGAGCCGACCGCGGCCGTGGCGGCCATGATGTCCGGCCAGGTGGACGGCATGAGCCTGTCGCCCTTCCAGTTCATCCCGCAGCTCAAGGCCAACCCCAACCTGAAGGTCTACGGCGAGGTGGAGGGCAACTACAGCTTCGTCGCCATGAACAACCGCCGCGCCCCCTTCGACGACCCCATGCTGCGCAAGGCGGTGGCCTACGCGATCGACCGCAAGGCGATCGTCGAGCAGGGCTACTTCGGCGAGGCCATCCCGGCCTACAGCCCGATCTCGCCGCCCATGACCGGCTTCTACGACAAGAACATCGGCAAGACCGGGCGCGGTCAGTTCTTCGACCTGAAGAAGGCCATGGCATACCGCAAGCAGGCCAAGGTGCAGGGCGAGGTGAACCCGGTCTACATCGTCAGCCAGGGCTTCACCGGCTCGGGCGGCAGCGGCACGCGCAACTCCCAGCTACTGCTGCCCATGCTGGAGAAGATCGGCGTCAAGCCGAAGATCGAGCTGCTCGACCGCGCGGTCTGGACCAAGCGGCGCAACGGCGGTGACTTCGACATGTACGACGAGGCCTGGATCGCCGACCTGGACCCGGACGAGACCATCTATCCGGAATGGCACTCCGGCAAGCCCTGGAACTTCGTCGGCTACAGCAACAAGGAGTTCGACAAGTACCTCTCCGATGCCCAGGACACACTCAACCAGGCCACGCGCAAGAAGCTCTACACCAAGGCAGAGGACCTCATCATGGCCGACGCCCCGCTCGCGGTGCTGGCCCACATGAAGGTGTTCAAGATCCTGCACAAGCGGGTCCAGGGCTTCCAGTACATCCCGGTCGACCTGCTCAACCTGCACTCGGTCTGGCTGACCTGATGCTTTACTCCGCCGCCGCCAAACTGGGCCAGACCCTGCTGGTGCTGCTGATCGTCTCGGTGGCGAGCTTCGCCTTCCTGAAGCTCGCCCCGGGCGACCCGGTCAGCATCATGCTGGGCTCGGATTATTCCCAGGCCTCCTATGACCAGCTGATCCGCGAACTCGGTCTCGACCAGCCCATGACGGTCCAGTACTGGCATTGGCTGACGGCCTTCCTGCAGGGCGACTGGGGCACCTCCTACATCACCAGCCAGGACATCTTCGAACTGGCGGTGCTACAGGCCCTGCCGGTGACCCTGACCCTGGCCGCGCTGTCGCTCCTGATCGCCCTGGTCATCGGCATCCCGGCCGGGGTGCTGGCCGCCCTGCACCGCAACAGCTGGGTCGACGTCGCCGCGACGGCCCTGGCGATCGGCGGCAACGCCTTTCCGAGCTTCTATCTCGGCATCATCCTGATCTGGGTGTTCGGGGTCGGCCTGGGCTGGTTTCCGACCCTCGGCTTCGTCGCGCCCTGGGAGGATTTCTGGCAGGGCCTG
>JBAZLW010000094.1:0-8669 GCA_041650095.1 Hydrogenophilaceae bacterium
GGCCACAGCTGTTCGATCATCACCGTGATGATGGCCTCCTGGGCCTTGCGGAAGGGATTGCGCGAGGCCGACAGGAACAGGTTCTTGGCCAGTTGCTGGCTGATGGTGGAACCGCCGGCGACGATGCGGCCCTTCTTCAGGTTCTTCTCGACCGCCTTCTCGATGCCTTCCCAGTCAAAGCCCTCGTGTTCCAGGAACTTGCTGTCTTCAGCGGCAATCACCGCCCGCTTCAGGTGCATGGAGATGCGGTTGTAGGTCACCCATTGCTGGCGCAGCTCGGCCTCCGGGCCCTTTTTTTCCTGGAGCCGGTCGAGCCCGGCCGCCATGAAGGCGGTGGTGTCTGGATTGAACCAGCCCCACCAGAGCACGCCGGCCAGGTAACCGAGTTGCAGGTAAAAACTGAGGATCAGGAAGATCAGGCCGCCACGCCATAGCCAGCGCCCCATCATGCAGCCCGCATCATGGCGATGACCGGCGCGGTCTGCGGCCGCACCCCGCGCCAGACCAGGAAGGCCTCGGCCGCCTGTTCCACCAGCATGCCGAGACCGTCGGCCACGCGGGCGCCACGCGCGCGCGCGAAGCCCATGAAGGGGGTCTCGCGACCGTACATCATGTCGTAGGCCAGGGCGCCCTCGGCGAAGATATCGTCCGGCAACGGCGGCAGGTCGCCGGCCAGGCTGGCAGCGGTGGCATTGATGACCAGATCGAACTGGCGCCCCTCCAGGGCCTCGAAGCCGCCACCGTAGCAGTCGAAGCGCGCCGACAACTCGCGTGCCTTGTAGGCGGTGCGGTTGGCGATGAACATCTCGTACGGTTCCCGTTCCATCAACGGCAAGCCCACGCCGCGCGCGGCGCCACCGGCCCCCAGGAGCAGGATGCGCTGGCCGGCCGGATCGAAGGCCAGATTGTTGACCAAATCATTGACCAGCCCGGCGCCATCGGTGTTGTCGCCCAGTATCTCTTCGCCCTCGAACTTCAGCGTATTCACCGCACCGGCCGCATCGGCCCGGTCGCTGCGCCGGGTCGCCAGGGCAAAAGCCTGCTCCTTGAACGGTACGGTGACATTGGCACCGCAGCCACCCGCGGCGCGGAACCCCAGCACCGCGGCAGGGAACCCGTCCAGGGGCGCCTCGATGGCTTCATACGCCAGATCCTGGCCGGTCTGGCGGGCGAACTCGGCATGGATGCGCGGCGACTTGGAATGCGCGATGGGATTGCCGAACACGGCGTAACGGTCGGTCATGGTCTCTGGGCCGGTGAATGGTCGGCGCGATTGTACTTCCACTCACTGGAAGATGGGGTCGCACCATTACGGTGCGTTGCGCACCGGCTTTGTGCGATAAAAATCCCATCTCGCCAATTTGGCCTTGTGGCACAATGCTTTTTCTCTGATTTCAGGCTGGCATGGCGCATGCTAAGTCAGCCCTAGTGTGGTTTTTACATTACCTGTTCAATCTGTGATTAGGAGTCAAACATGGCGGTTGCCGACGTAATGAAGATGATCCAGGAAAACGACGTCAAATTCGTCGATTTCCGTTTTACCGATACCCTCGGCAAGGAACAGCACGTTTCCGTGCCGGTTTCCGCCTTCGATGAGGACAAGTTCACCGACGGCCACGCCTTCGACGGCTCCTCGATCGCCGGCTGGAAGGGCATCCAGGCCTCCGACATGCTGCTGCTGCCGGACCCGGACACCGCCAACATCGATCCCTTCATGGACGAGCCCACCCTCATCCTGTCCTGCGACGTCATCGAGCCGGATACCGGCAAGGGCTACGACCGCGACCCGCGTTCCATCGCCAAGCGCGCCGAGGCCTACCTGAAGTCCACCGGCATCGGCGACGTCTGCTACTTCGGTCCCGAGCCCGAATTCTTCATCTTCGACTCCGTCACCTGGGGTGACGACATGTCCGGCTGCCACGTCAAGATCCGTTCCGAAGAGGCCGCCTGGTCCTCCGGCGAGCAGACCGAAGCCGGCAACATCGGCCACCGTCCCAAGGTCAAGGGCGGCTACTTCCCGGTCCCCCCGATCGACTCCCTGCAGGACATCCGCTCCGCCATGTGCCTGGCCATGGAAGAGATGGGCGTGCCGGTCGAAGTGCACCACCACGAAGTCGCCACCGCCGGCCAGTGCGAGATCGGCACCAAGTTCGCCCCGCTGACCCAGCGCGCCGACTGGACCCAGATCCTCAAGTACGTGGTGCATAACGTCGCCCATGCCTATGGCAAGACCGCCACCTTCATGCCCAAGCCCATCGTCGGTGACAACGGCTCCGGCATGCACGTGCACCAGTCGATCTGGAAGGACGGCAAGAACCTGTTCGCCGGCAACGGCTACGCCGGCCTGTCCGAGACCGCCATCTATTACATCGGCGGCATCATCAAGCACGCCAAGGCCCTAAACGCCATCACCAACCCCGGCACCAACTCCTACAAGCGTCTGGTGCCCGGCTTCGAGGCCCCCGTGATGCTGGCCTACTCGGCCCGCAACCGTTCCGCCTCCATCCGCATCCCGCACGTCGCGTCCGACAAGGCCCGCCGTATCGAGGTGCGTTTCCCCGACCCGATCGCCAACCCCTACATGGCCTTCGCCGCCATGATGATGGCCGGTCTGGACGGCATCCAGAACAAGATCCACCCGGGCGACCCCGCCAGCAAGAACCTGTACGACCTGGAGCCGGAAGAAGAAGCCAAGATCCCGACCGTCTGCCACAGCCTGGACATGGCCCTGGCCGAACTGGACAAGGACCGCGAATTCCTGACCCGCGGCGGCGTGTTCAGCAACGATTTCATCGATGCCTACATCACGCTGAAGATGGAAGAAGTCACCCGCATGCGGATGACCACCCATCCGGTCGAGTTCGACATGTACTATTCCGTCTGACCGGCAGGAATAGCATGACGAGGGGCGGCTGCGGCCGCCCCTTTTTATTTGCCCGGAGGTTTTTCATTCCCTACACTCGGGCCATGATGAAAGCACTTTTTGTCCTCCTGCTCGCCGGCCTGGCGCTGCCCGCCCAGGCGGTCATCTACAAGTACGTCGATGCCGACGGCAACGTCAGCTTCAGCGACCGTTACCGGCCCGGCGCGGTCAAGTTCATCGACGACGGCAAAGGCCACGCCATCAGCGCCCCCCGGAAACGCAGGGCCTATGGCGCTCCCAGCCCGGCCGACTTCCCCCGGATCGACCAGAAGACCCAAAGCAGGCGCGACGATATCCGGCGCACCCTGCTGCTGGAAGAGCGCGGCAACGAGGAAAGGTCGCTCAAAACCACCCGCGCCACCCTCACCGATGGCAAGCCGCGCAGCGCGGCCGAACAGGGCAGGCTGATCGAAAACCAGCGTCTGCACGAGAAGAATATCGAGATGCTGGACAAGGAACTGGCCCGGATCAAGTAGGAATACCCAATGCCTGAGCACTGGCTCGCTTCTTGCTAAACCTGACGGGAGACCTTCAGACCACTCCCCATGATCAATGCCACACCCGGTTTAGACATCCTTGCCACCGCCGTGCTCATCCTTGATGAGCAGCGCGCTATCCGCTACATCAACCCGGCGGCGGAAAACCTGTTCGGCATCTCGGCCTACCACGCCATTGGGCGACCACTTTCCGCCATCATCAGGGAACGCGCCGAATTGGAGCGCGCCCTGGACGCCGCACTGCAGGAGGGCGTCAGCTTCACCGAGCACCACATGCCGATCGAGTCCGGCGACCACACCCTGACCCTCAACCTGACCATCTCGCCCCTGGAAAGCGAGCTCGGCGCACTGGTGCTGGAATTCCATTCCGCCGGCGGCAGCGTCAAGATCGCCCGCGACGAGCAGGCCATGGCCCAGGCCCAGACCGTGCAGATGCTGCTCAAGCAGCTCGCCCACGAAATCCGCAATCCGCTCGGCGGCATCCGCGGCGCGGCGCAACTGCTGGAAGCGGAACTGAACGGCGCCGACCTGTCCGAGTACACCCAGGTCATCATCCAGGAGGCCAATCGCCTGCAAAGCCTGCTGGATCGCTGGCTGACCCCGGCCAAACGGCCCGAGATCCGGCCGGTCAACCTGCACGAGGTCCTGGAGCGGGTACGCAGCCTGCTGCTGGCTGAATTTCCCAGCCTGGATATCCAGCGCGATTACGACATCAGCGTGCCCAACATACAGGGCGACCAGGAGCAACTGATCCAGGCCGTGCTCAACATCGCCCGCAACGCCGCCCAGGCGATCAACGGCCAGGGCACGGTCCGCTTCGCCACCCGGGTCAGCCGACAGGTCACCCTGGCGATGAAGCGCTGGAAGCTGGCGGCGCGCATCGACATCATCGACTATGGCCCGGGCATCCCTGAAGAGATGCAGGACAAGGTCTTCTTCCCGCTGGTCTCCGGCCGCGAAAACGGCACCGGCGTCGGACTCACCCTGGCGCAGAGCCTGGTACAGCGCCACGAGGGCGTCATCCACATGGTCAGCGAACCGGGGTTTACCTGTTTTTCCATCTATCTGCCGATCAAATGAACGACAGGCCGAGAGTCGAGTGCCGTGAGCCGAGCGTGGAAAACCATCTCGCCGCCTGGCCTTTGCTCTCCACACTCAACTCACCACTCTCGATTGCCTACCCATGAAACCTGTCTGGATCATCGACGACGACCGCTCCATCCGCTGGGTGTTCGAAAAAGCCCTGAAACGCGAGAACCTGCCCCACCGTATCTTCGAGTCGGCCGAAGAGGCGCTCCTGGCCCTCGAGACCGACACCGCCGGTGCCGTGCTGTCCGACATCCGGATGCCCGGGATGGATGGCCTGGAATTCATGAACCGCCTGAAAGGCCTGTTGCCCAAGGTGCCGGTCATCATCATGACTGCCTATTCCGACCTCGATTCTGCGGTCTCGGCCTTCCAGGGCGGTGCCTTCGAATACCTGCCGAAGCCGTTCGATATCAATCACGCCCTCGCCCTGATTCACCGTGCACTGGAAGAGGGCGGCCACGGCGAGGAGAATCTGGACGGCCAGATGGCCGCCGCCAGCCAGGGCATGCTCGGCCAGGCCCCCGCCATGCAGGACGTGTTCCGTGCCATCGGCCGGCTCAGCCAGTCGCACGCCACCGTGCTGATCACCGGCGAAACCGGCTCGGGCAAGGAACTGGTCGCCCATGCCCTGCACCGGCACAGCCCGCGCAAGGACAAGCCGTTCATCGCCCTGAACACCGCGGCGATTCCCAAGGACCTGCTCGAAAGCGAGCTGTTCGGCCACGAACGCGGCTCCTTCACCGGCGCCACCGCCTCACGCCGGGGCCGCTTCGAGCAGGCCGACGGCGGCACCCTGTTCCTGGACGAGATCGGCGACATGCCGGCCGAATTGCAGACCCGCTTGCTGCGCGTACTGGCCGACGGCGAGTTCTACCGGGTCGGCGGCATCTCGCCGGTGCGGGTCAACGTGCGGGTCATCGCCGCCACCCACCAGAACCTGGAGGAGCGGGTCCGCCAGGGCCAGTTCCGGGAAGACCTGTTCCACCGCCTCAACGTCATCCGGATCAAGCTGCCGTCACTGCGTGAACGGCGCGAAGACATCCCCCTGCTGATCCGCCACTTCCTGCAAAAGAGCGCCCGCGACCTCGGCGTCGAGGCCAAGCAGGTCTCCGACGATGCCATCAAGGCGCTCTCCGTTCTGCCCTATCCCGGCAATGTCCGGCAACTGGAAAATCTATGTCACTGGCTGACCGTCATGGCACCGGGCCAGGTCATCGAGACCAAGGACCTGCCGCCCGACTCCCTGCAGGAGCCGATCACCGACGCCCTCGACTGGGCCGAGGCCCTGGGACGCACCGCCCAGGCCCGGCTGGCGCGGGGCGAGGCCGGCATCCTGAACGATTTGACCGCGGAATTCGAACGCACCCTGATCCAGGTTGCCCTCAACCACACCGGCGGCCGCCGCATTGAGGCCGCCAACCTGCTGGGCTGGGGCCGCAACACCTTGACCCGCAAGATCCAGGAACTGATACCGGGCGAGGGCAGCGAATAACCCTATAATTCGGGGCATGCAGACGCCGCGCCTACCCGTCCTTGCCACCGCCATCCTGATCGCCTTCGGCGGCCAGGCCCATGCCGCACGGGTGACCGACGCCGACGCGGTCCCCCACATCGACGCCAAGGGCAAGCAGGCTTACCGGCAATTCCTCGCCACGGCGGTCCCGCGCGCCTTCGCCATCGCCCCCGGCGGCGCCTGGGGCTGGTCGACCGAAGCCGCCACGGCCAACATGGCCGAACAGGAAGCCCTGGCCAATTGCCAGGCCAACACCCGGCAACGCTGCCAACTCTACGCCCGCGACCATGCCGTCGTTCTCAGTAACGCCGACTGGGTCCGGTCATGGGGGCCGTACAAGGAATCGAGCGAAGCGGCCAAGGCCGAGACAGGCACGCTGCCAGGCAAACACTTTCCCGATCTGGTCATCAACGATGAGAAGGGCAGGCCAATCAAGATTTCCAGTTGGCGTGGCAAGGTCGTCGTGCTGCATTTCTGGGGCTCATGGTGCCCGCCGTGTCAGCGTGAAATGCCCGAACTGGCCAAACTGTACAAGAGCTTGCGCCAGGCCCGGGATATCCGGTTTGCCTTCCTGCAAGTACGCGAGGATTTCGCCACTGCGCGCGCCTGTGCAGACAAGATCACCCAGGGCCTGCCCCTCTATGATTCCGGTGCTGGGGGTTTTGACGCCGAATTCAAGCTCGCCGATGGCAGCCGCATCAGCGACCGCACCATCGCCATGGCCTTTCCCACGACCTACGTCATCGACAAGCATGGCATCGTGGTCTTTTCCCACACCGGGCCGGTAATCGGCTGGGAACAATACGCCCCCTTCCTTCGCGACGTCGCGGTCCGCTCGGGCAAATAGCCCTGATTAGCCGCACACGATAGTTCAGTCAGCCGGGTTCTGCGCTCAGGCCCGTTTTATCTGTGGGGCTGTACCGGCTTGCCTGATTGCTCCGTTCCGTAGTTGCAAGCCCTGCCAACCAATAAAAAGACCCGGCGCCTTTCGGCAACCGGGCCCGCTCGCGTCCTGCTCGGGACTTGAGACTTAGTCGGTATCTTCCCAGCCGGTGATCATCGCCTTGATGTGGGCCAGCGGAGTATGGCCGGTGGTGGTCAGATAGACGTGGACAATCACGAAGATCAGCATCAGGAACGCCGCCAGGGTATGGAAGGTGGCCACCCATTCCAGGTTCAGGTACTTGTCCCAGCCCCACTCCGTCCACTTGTCGTAGAAGATGTAGAACCAGCCGGTGAACCAGATCAGCGGACCGACGAGGACCAGAATGAACAGGTAGGCCAGCCGTTGCAAAGGATTATGCTTCTTCAGCGTGGTGGTCTTGAACGGGTGCGGCGCGTTGGTGAAGATGCCATAGGCATAGTACTTCATCATGGCGTCGACCTTCTCCAGCGTCGGGATGTACTGCTTCCATTCGCCGGTGGTGAAGTGCCAGAAGATGGCGAACAGCCACAGACCAACCAGGGTCCAGGCGGCGATGGTGTGCGTGTTCACCGCCGACGTGTAGCCGAGGAACTGATAGCTGCCGTGGACCTCGAAGCCGGTGATCAGCATGAGGATGATGAGCGTGGCCTGAGACCAGTGCCAGATACGCTCGAAGACCTTGAACAGATAGATCCGGTTACTCATTTGTGGGCTCCTTTGCGTGAGGCAAAGATGCGGATGGTGCCGTGCACCAAAACTCCGATCAGGGAAAGCAGGGCGATGGTCCAGCCGGCCATGTCGAGCAGCTTGTTGCCACTCCGGCCGGGCATGTAAATGCCGGGCACCTTGTCCAGACGGCCGACGCCGATGCTGGGCTGGTGGCACTGCTCACATTTCAGTGCATCACCCTTGGGCGCAACCATGTGGGTGATCGGCCAGGACATCTCGGTTTCGACAAAGGCGTACTTGCCGCTGTACTCCGCGCCAATCTCCTTCATGCCGAATTCCAGGGCCTTGTCCCAGTTGAAATTGGTCCAAAGGGCACTGTCGTCCTTGCCATAGGTGTGGAAGACCACCAACTGGTTGTTGCCCACGTCGTACGGCTGCTTGCCGGTGAACCGCTTGATTGGCCATATCTTCGACTTGCCATCGGTCGGGCTGCCTTCGAAGCTGTTGATCTTGACCACCTTGGTCGGATCCAGCTTGGTTTCGCGCAGGGTGTAGTCCACCTTGCCGTTAAACCAGACGTATTCGGGTATGACGTTGCTTTCATACCTGAAGTTACCCTTCCGGCTGTCATAGGAATCGTGGTGACCGCTGCTGTCCTTGATCTTGATCGGCTTGCCATCCTTGTCCAGTTTGCCGGCCGTGGACCAGTCCCAGGACATCTTGGTCGGCTGGCCACGGGCGAACTCGGGGATGTGACAGGTCTGGCAGGCGATCTTCTCGGCGTGCGTGTTCAACCTGGCGTTGTGCTTGTGCGGGGCGCTGGTATGGCAGGCCTGGCAGGTGGCCGGATTGCTGTCGGTCTTGCCGCGCATGTGCGTGCCCGCCGTGTCGTCCTTGGCGGTCACATCATAGCGGCTGCCGGGCACTTGATGGCTGGAGGTCTTGTGGCATTCGCCGCAACTGAAGTTGAGACCATCCTTGGCCATGTGCACATCGAGGTACTTGCTCGGGTTGTTCAGGGTGGTATCGAGATCACCGTGTTTCACGGCATCG
>JBAZLW010000095.1:0-8571 GCA_041650095.1 Hydrogenophilaceae bacterium
CGTGCACCTGATGGTCAAGCCGGTCGATCGCATCATCCCCGACTTCGCCAAGGCCGGCGCCACCTTCATCACCTTCCACCCGGAGGCGTCCGAGCACATCGACCGCACCATCGGCCTGATCAAGGAAAGCGGCTGCAAGGCCGGCCTGGTGTTCAACCCGGCCACCCCGCTGGATATTCTCGAATACACCCTGCCCAAGCTCGACATGGTCCTGCTGATGTCGGTCAACCCCGGCTTCGGCGGCCAGAAGTTCATCCCCTATGTGCTCGACAAGGCGAAGAAGGTGCGCGCCATGATCGACGCCGGCGGTTATGACTGCCGCCTGGAAATCGACGGCGGCGTCGGTCCGGCCAACATTGCCGAAGTCGCCCGTGCCGGCGTCGACACCTTCGTGGCCGGTTCCGCCATCTTCGGTGCCGCCAAGGACAGCGATCCGCACCGTTACGACACCGTGGTCGGCGCCATGCGTGCCGAACTGGCCAAGGTCTGAGAAAGGCAGTGACAAGATGCAAGGTTCAAGATGCAAGAGAATGCCCGTGCGGCCCCAACTTGTATCTTGCCTCTTGAATCTTGCCCCTGAATAAGATGAATTTTCCCCTCCCCATCAAGGCCGTCGTCATCGACCTCGACGGCACCCTGCTCGATACCGCGCCGGACCTGGCCGACGCCGCCATGGCCATGGCGGCCGACCTGGGCCTGCCCGAGATCGACCTGGCCACGGTGACGACCTACATCGGCAACGGCGTGTCCCGCCTGGTCAAGCGGGTGTTGACCCGCGACATGGAGACCAATCCCGACCAGGAACTGTTCGCCCGCGCCATGCCCATCTACGAGAAGCATTACGCCGAATGGGTGTCGCGCAAGAGCCGGCCGTTCCCCGGTGTGGTCGAGGGCCTGCAGGCGTTCAAGGCGATGGGCGTGCATGTCGCGTGCATCACCAACAAGGCAGAGCGTTTCACCGTGCCGCTGCTGCAGGACACCGGACTGTTTCCGTTCTTCGAACTGATCCTGTCCGGCGACAGCCTGCCTGAGCGCAAACCCTCACCGTTGCCGCTGTTGCATGCCTGCCAGTACTTCGGTGTCGAGCCGGCGGAATTGCTGTTGATCGGCGATTCCCTGAACGACACCCAGGCGGCACGCGCCGCGGGCTGCCCGGTGTTCTGCGTTCCTTACGGCTACAACCGGGGGCGCCCGGTCGACGAACTGGACCTCGATGCCGTGGTGCCCAGCCTGGCCGAGGCCTCGAATCGAGTCGTGAAAAAATGAAGTCAGTCTCCCTGGAAACCGGAAAAGTGAGATGCCCCCAGTGGCGATGGCGTTCCTGAGCCGCGCTCCGACATCCATTTTTCAACTTTTTTCAGAGGGCCATCATGACTGAACAGGAATTCATCGATCTTGCCCGCCAGGGCTACAACCGCATCCCGGTCTACCGACAGTTGCCGGCCGACCTGGATACGCCGCTGTCGATCTACCTCCAGCTGGCCAACCAGCCTTACACCTACCTGCTCGAATCGGTGGTCGGCGGCGAGCGCTTCGGCCGCTATTCGTTCATCGGACTGCCGGCCAGGACCGTGCTGCGGGTGCATGGCCATTTCGTCAGCGTCGAGACCGACGGCCTGCCGGTTGAACAGTGCGACAGTGCTGACCCGCTGGCCTTCGTCGAGTCTTTCATGGCCCGCTACAAGGCGGCGCCGCTGGCTGGCCTGCCTCGGTTTCCGGGCGGCCTGTGCGGCTATTTCGGCTACGATACCGTGCGCTACATCGAGAAGCGTCTGGCCAAGTCGGTCAAGCCGGACGTGCTGGGTACGCCGGATATCCTGCTGATGCTGACCGACGAACTGGCGGTGGTCGACAACCTGTCCGGCCGGCTGACCCTGATCGTCTACGCCGATCCGATGCAGGAAGACGCCTACGTCAAGGCGCAACTGCGCTTGGCCGAACTGGCCAGGCAATTGACCCGGGCGGTGGCGCCGCCCAGGGACGAACCGGGCGAGGTGGCCGAGGCGGAGTCGGAATTCGGCAAGGAAGCCTACATGCAGGCGGTCGAGAAGGCCAAACGCTACATCCGGGACGGCGATATCATGCAGGTGGTGCCCTCCCAGCGCATGAGCCGGCCGTTCCATGCCCACCCGCTGTCGCTCTACCGCGCCCTGCGCAGCGTGAATCCCTCGCCCTACATGTTCTATTTTGACATGGGCAACTTTCACGTGGTGGGGGCTTCGCCCGAGATACTGACGCGACTGGAAGGCGATATGGTCACCGTCCGGCCCATCGCCGGTACCCGCCCGCGCGGCAACACGCGGGAAGAAGACCTCGCCCTGGAACACGAGTTGCTCGCCGATCCGAAGGAACTGGCCGAACACCTGATGCTGGTCGACCTTGGCCGCAACGACATAGGACGCGTGGCCCAGACCGGCAGCGTCAGGGTGACCGAGAAGATGGTGATCGAGCGCTATTCGCACGTCATGCACATCGTTTCCAATGTCGAGGGTAAACTGCGCGACGGCCTGACTGCGATGGATGTGCTGCGCGCCACCTTCCCGGCCGGCACCGTGTCCGGTGCGCCCAAGGTACGGGCGATGGAGATCATCGACGAACTGGAACCCACCAAGCGCGGCATCTATGCCGGCGCGGTCGGCTACCTGGGCTTCAACGGCGACATGGACGTGGCCATCGCCATTCGTACCGCCGTGGTCAAGGACAAGATGCTGTATGTCCAATCCGGCGGCGGTCTGGTTGCGGATTCCGTGCCCGAGAGCGAATGGCAGGAGACGCAGAACAAGGCGCGTGCCGTATTGCGTGCGGCCGAGCTGGCTTTGGCAGGATTCGGCGGCGAGGCGGAATGATTACCCGAAGTCTGGGTGACGTCGGTCTTTGCTTGGCGCTAAACTAACCGACTATTTTCATGGACATGGAACCAAAATGAACCGTATGAACCGCACTTTGATACCGCTTTGTCTGGCCATCGCGGCACCTGCCGTGTTCGCCGCGAATGGACAGGCCCAGCCGGCTCCTGCCCCGACCCCGCAGGCCGTGCCGCAGCAAATGGCGCCGCAGTACCCGTTCTTCCCGTTCCCTTTCCCACAGCTGCAGTACCAACGGCCGATGCAATACATGCCTGGCTATATGCCGCAGCAGTACGCACCGCAATACGCCATGCCCCAGCAATATCCCATGCCGCAACAGTACGCACCGCAATACGCCATGCCGCAGCAAAATGGCTATGTCCCCTACCCCATACCGGCCAACATCGATCCCAAGGTCATGGAGGCCATCCGCAACATGATCCAGTCCAGCCAGAATGCTGGTGCTGCGGCGGTAAAGGCCAATGAGAGCGCCGCCAAGGCTGACACGGCAGCCAAGGCCGCCGGCGAGGTGGTTGATCGTGCCAGCGCCTTCACCCAGAAGGCGGCTCAGGGCATGGCTACCTTTGCCCAGTCCGCCAACGAGGTCGTCGCTGCCGGCAACCGCGCGGATCAGGCTGCCAAGACGGCCAACGAGGCCGCCGCCAGGGCCGAGGCCATGACCGCCAAGGTCCAGACCGTCGCCGAGCGTACTGCCCAGGGCATGGCCGCCTTTGCCCAGTCCGCCAACACGGTCGCCGCGATCGGCAACCATGCCGATGCCGCCGCCAACAAGGCCGAGCAATCGGCGGCCAAGGCCATGGCACTGATCAGTCAGGCCGAAGCCATGCTGAAGGATCTGGAGGCTCGCCTTCAGAAGCTGTCCGCCGCCGAGCAGTCGGCAACGGTCAAGCCCAGTTCGGCCAAGGCCGCCCCGGCGGAATTGCAGGTCGAAGTGACTCCGGTCACCAAGGGCAAGCGTGGCCGTCATTACACCAGCAGTCGGCGCCAAACCAAGAAGCTCCCCTGATCCGGTTGACGCCAGCCCCCGCGACCTTAGGGCCGGGGGCTGTTTGTTTCCGGCCAGCAAAGGATAAACATGTTGCTGATGATCGATAACTATGACAGCTTCACCTACAACCTCGTGCAGTATTTCGGCGAGTTGGGCGAAGAGGTCAAGGTAGTGCGCAACGACGAGATCGATCTCGTTGGCGTAGCGGCGCTGCGGCCGGACCACATCGTCATTTCGCCCGGCCCTTGTACGCCCAACGAGGCGGGCATCTCGGTGCCGCTGATCCAGGCGATGGCCGGCAAGGTGCCCCTGTTGGGCGTCTGCCTGGGCCACCAGAGCATCGGCCAGGCCTTCGGCGGCCGCATCGTGCACGCCATGCAACTCATGCACGGCAAGACCTCGCCGATCCACCATAAGGATATCGGCGTCTTCCGCGGCCTGCCGAATCCGTTCACGGCCACCCGCTACCACTCCCTGGTGATCGAACGCGAGAGCCTGCCGGATTGCCTGGAGATCACCGCCTGGACCGAGGACGGCGAGATCATGGGCGTGCGCCACAAAACCCTGGCGGTCGAAGGCGTGCAGTTTCATCCGGAGTCCGTACTGACCGAGCACGGCCATGCCTTGCTGAAGAATTTCCTGACCGACCAGCGATGAATTATCCAGCCACCCTGAACAAGCTGATCGCCCGCGAGGACCTTGGCCGCGAAGAAATGCTCGACCTGATGCGTGCGGTGATGACCGGTGAGTTGACTCCGGCCCAGATCGCCGGCGCCATCATCGCACTGCGCTGCAAGGGCGAGACGGTGACCGAACTGGCTGCCGCCGTGACCGTAATGCGTGAGTTGTCGACCAAGGTGCCGCTGGAAGGTGTCGATCATCTGATTGACACCTGCGGTACCGGCGGCGACGGTGCCCATACCTTCAACATCTCCACCGCTGCCGCCTTCGTGGCCGCCGCCGCGGGGGCGAAAGTGGCCAAGCATGGCGGCCGTTCGGTGTCGTCCAAATCCGGCAGCGCCGACGTGCTCGAGGCCCTGGGCGTCAACGTCAATCTGGCGCCGGAACGGGTTGCTGCCGCCGTGCAGGAGATCGGTGTCGGCTTCATGTTCGCGCCCAACCATCACAGCGCCATGAAGCATGCCGCGCCGGTGCGGCGCGAACTGGGCGTACGCACCCTGTTCAACCTGCTCGGTCCGATGACCAATCCGGCCGGAGCGCCCAACCAGGTCCTCGGCGTGTTCGATCGCGCCCTGGTCCGCAAACTGGCCGAGGTGCTGAGGGAACTCGGTAGCCGCCATGTCATGGTGGTGCACTCCGCCGATGGCCTTGACGAACTCTCCCTGGCCGGCGTGACCTTCGTCGCCGAATTGAAGGATGGCGAGATCAGCGAGTACGCGGTCCAGCCGCAGGACTACGGGTTGGTCCATTGCCGGTCCGAGGAAATGGTCGTGGCCGACGTGAACGAGGCCAAGGTCAGGCTCATGCGCGCCCTGGATAACATGGACTCGCCAGAGCGTGACATCGTCGCCTTCAACGCCGGCGCGGCAATTTATGTCTCGGGTCTGGCGGCGAGTTTGCTGGAAGGCGTCAATGCTGCGCGCGAGGCCCTGTCCAGCGGCCGGGCCAGGGCCAAATTGCATGCCTTGGTTGAAATCGGTGCCTAGCCGGTATCAGTCGCGCCAGTAGCCGAGCAGTTTCCGGGTATAGAGCGAGGTGACCTGCGCCGCTTCAACCGGCGTGGTCCTGCTTTGCAGCAGTTTTTCCCGCAGCGGGTCGGGCAGCTTGATGCCGAGGCCGAGCAAGGCCGTCAAATCCCAGGAGTAGGTCGTGCCTTGTGCGACATGCCTGATTACCGTTTCATAGAGGGTCATGGCGGCCTCCTGATCTCTTGCGGAGCATCGGCTCCGTGACTGCCTGGCCGATATAACGGCGTTACCGGGAAAAAGTTGAGCGGCACTCCCGGCAGGCATCGCACTTGCGACCCTCCCTTCACGATGGTTGATGGCTAGCCAATAAGCTGCGCCACTAAGTTGCCTGGAGAGGATTGAGGGGATTAATCCTCGAATTTTTCTGCTCCGGGTGGGTTGGCCGTCGAACCTGGCCTTTGGGCGTTTCCGAGCCCAACCGGACTGACAAATTCCCGACCATGGCGTCTGGTCCTGTCGACTTGAAATTTGACGGCAGCCCTGCCATTGGGCGCCACCGCAATAAACTCTGCCACCACTAGCCAGGTATTGGCCAGCTTCCGCCTGGCAAGTTGTGTCATGCCCTTGCGATCTGTGCTCGGCAGGCGCAACGGACGGAACAGCTGCCGCGGCCTATGGCAGGCAATAGGGACGGGCAGACTCGATCAATGTCTGCAACCCTCCCGATGTAATGCACGTCCACGCTAGCTAGGATTTACATTTGGTATATAACTAGTTATTTTCTAGCTCAAATGAAATGAATATACTAATGAAAATGATATTTGCGAATGTTTAACTGGTTGGCGTGGCTTAACGCCGGACCACCGGCAAGGCGAACATCCTGTTTGGATTATCCGAGAGGGGAATATTAGATGAACAAGACATATCGATTGGTCTGGAATGCAGCCACGGGTGCCTGGCTTGCGGTCGCTGAAACGACCAGGGTGCGTGGTAAAGGCGGGAACCGGGCCGTACTGGCGGCCGGCACGATGGCCGCATTGCTGGCGGGTGCCCCAACCACCTCGGAGGCGGCATTGGTGAGTGCTTGTACCGGGGTGTCCCTACCGCCTTCGGTGGTGACAGGCCTCCTCGATCCAGTTCTTGGTCCAGTCCTCAACTTAGTGGATCTTGGGGGGCTTCTGGGATTGAGTACGACGTGGAACAGTATTGCCGCCGGTGATCCTATTTCGCTCAATGTCCTGACTACCAGTGGAACCGTGCTTGACCCCACCGCAGACCCGACTTGCATCACCACGGCCGACGCTTTCACCATCGACCCCCCGAAGGGGATATCCATCGGCGGCGGCTATATCACCGGTTTGGGCGATCCCAATGCGCCGGTGGCCTCGGCCGGGGAATTCGATGCAATCGCCTTCGGCAATAGCGCGACAACCGCCACCGGCGCAAACAACGCGATCGCCATTGGCTCCGGCGCCACGATCGGTGCCAGCGGCGCCGACTCGGTGGTTCTCGGCAGTGGCGCCAACACCGATGTGGCCAACAGCGTCGCCCTCGGTGCAGGCTCCACGGCCACAAGGGGTGCCGAGACGGGCTACACCGCTTACGGCCTGACCGCGCCGCAGAACAGCGTCGGTGAGGTGTCGGTCGGTTCTGCCGGCAACGAACGCACGATCAGCAACGTCGCGGCCGGCAGCGCCGCCACCGACGCGGTCAATGTCAGTCAACTGCAGGCCGTGAATGACGGCGCGGTCAAGTATGACGATCCGGCCCTGAAAATGACGGTGACCCTGGGTGGAACCTCGTCGACCGATGGCGGCATCACCAATGGCACCACGATCACCAACCTGCACCAGGGCGCGGTGAACGCCACCAGCACGGACGCGGTCAACGGCGCCCAGCTCTATGCGCTGCAAGGCGACATCACCGGAAACAATGACGCCATCGGCCTGAAGCTGGCGACTTACCTGGGGGGCGGTACGGTATACGACACCACCACGCATGACTTCACGACCGGGCCGAGCTACACCGTTTACGGTGGCTCCTATAACAGCGTCGGCTCGGCAATCACCGCGTTGCAGACCAGCGGCCCGGTCCAATACGTCGACTCGAGTGGTAATCCAACCACCACGCCAACCAACGAGGTCACCCTGGTGGGTGCGGACCCCAATGCACCGGTTCAGGTCCACAACGTGGCGGACCCGACCGCCGATACCGACGCCGCCAACAAGCGTTATGTGGATAACGCTGTCAACCAGGGCATTACCGATGCCAATGTGGTCAGCTACGACAGCAGTGCCAAGGACAAGGTGACACTGGCCGGTCCGACCTCGACCGACGGCGGCGCGACCGGCGGCACGACGATCACCAACTTGCACCAGGGCGAGCTCAGCGCGACCAGTACAGATGCGGTCAACGGTTCGCAGCTTTATGCCACCAACCAGCAGATCGAAAACATCCAGAACGGTGGCGGCATCAAGTATTTTCATGCCAATTCCACCAAGGGTGATTCCACTGCGAGCGGCACCGACAGTGTCGCGGTCGGCGGCGATGCGGTCTCCAGCGGTGCGGGCAGCGTAGCCATGGGTGACAATGCCCAGGCCACCCAGGCTGGCGCAATTGCCATCGGCCAGAACGCCTCATCGAGCGGCGTGGACTCGATCGCCATCGGCCATGGCGCCGTGGCTACCGGGTCGGTGGCAGTGGGCTCCGGCGCCCAGGCCGGCAACGGCGGCGCGGCCTTCGGCGACAACGCGGTGGCCTTGGCGCCGCAGCAGGGCACGGCAGTTGGCAATGGTGCCACGGTGACCTCCGACCAGGGCGTTGCCTTGGGTGCGAACTCCGTGGCGGGCCGCGCCGGCATGAACGGCACCACCGAGAAGTACAGCAACGTCGCGGTGACCTCCAGCCAAGGCGCGGTATCGGTGGGCTCTGCGGGCAACGAGCGCCAGATCACCAACGTCGCAGGCGGCACGGCGCCGACAGACGCCGTCAACGTACGCCAGCTCGATGCCGGTATCGCCCAGGCCAACCAGTATACCGATACCCAGATCGCCAATCTGGGGCTCAA
>JBAZLW010000096.1:0-8551 GCA_041650095.1 Hydrogenophilaceae bacterium
TTACCCCCCAGTTGCCCCCGGATGTCAACGGACACTATTACCCCCATTTGGACGAATAACCAATAAAAAACCCGCACTTAGGCGGGTTTAAGGGGTGTTACTGGACAGCTTTGGATCATCAAATGGTGGAGCCGGCGGGAATCGAACCCGCGTCCGCAAGTCCTCTACAGCAAGATCTACATACTTAGTCCGGTCATTTGGTTTTAACCTGAATCACGCCGGCCGAACAGGCTTGATTCTGGCGAGCCACCTAAATTTAACGTTGAATCAAGCGGCCCGATTCAACGCGAGTCCATGTAAATGACTCCACCGCTGGTTGCCCAGCCCGGCCCATGGACCTGCCGGTGTGGAGTCCAGCCGTCAAGCGGCTAGAGCGTACGTTTCGTCGTTGGCGACTAATTTATTCCAGTAGATTTACGAGGGAACTGGTCCTCGGTATGCACCTGTCTGCTTTGCAACCCACGTCGAAGCCAGGTCGGCCCCATGTGTCCGTAATGAGATACCCCTTTCGGGAAAAAGTTCACATCGGATGACCGAGACTACGGGGCCAGCCCGGGATAGTCAAGCAGGTCGAGCGGCTGGTTGATGTAGCCGTCGCCGCCCCACTCATCCGGATGGTCGGTTTCCGCCAGGTAGCCGTACAGAGCCACGAGGACGGGCATGCCTGCCGCACGGGCGGCCTGGACGTCCCGCTCGGCATCGCCAACGTAAAGACATTGTTGCGGTTCCAGGGCGACGCTTCGGCAGGCATGCAGCATCGGTTCCGGAGCAGGCTTGGCGTGTGCGCAGGTATCGCCACTGACCACGCAAGCGACCTTGTTCGATAAACCAAGCCGTTCAAGCAGGGGTTCGGTTAATCGGGCCGGCTTGTTGGTAACCACACCCCAGACTATGCCGCGGCTTTCAAATGTGGAAAGCAGCCGGTCCATGCCCGGGAACAACCTGGATTGGTCGGCCAGATGTGCTTCGTAGATTTCCAGAAACTCATGGCGCAACTCGGGAAAGCCGGCATCGGACTGGGTGACGCCGAAGCCGAGTTCGATCAGCGCCTGGGAACCGTGTGAGGCACGGGCGCGCAGGGCATTGGCAGGCAACGGGGACTGCCCGCGCCGATCCCGCATCTGGTTGATGGTGTAACCGAGGTCCGGCGCGGTGTCGACCAGGGTGCCGTCGAGATCGAACAGGACGGCTCGGATCATGGGCTCCAGCCCCGACTGCCCATATGAGACGCTCAGCCTGGCTTGCGACAGGCGATGAGGTAGTTGACGTCGGTGTCCTGGCCCAGCGAATAGGTCTTGTTGAGCAGGTTGTAGCTCATGCCCTTGATCTCGACCATGTCCAGCCCGACCTGACGGGTAAGCCGGGATAGCTCGGCCGGTTTGAGAAACCGGGCCCAATCGTGGGTGCCCTTGGGCAGCAGGTTGAGGATGTACTCGGCGCCGACAATGGCGAACAGGTAGCTCTTGGGGTTGCGGTTGATGGTGGAGAAGAACAGCCAGCCGCCCGGCTTGCACAGCCGCGCGCAGGCTGCGATGGTGCTGGCGGGCTCGGGCACGTGTTCGAGCATTTCCATGCAGGTGACCACGTCGAAGGCCTCCGGCCGCTGTTCGGCGATTGCCTCGGCGGCAATGGACAGGTATTCCACCTCCTTGCCGGATTCAAGCAGGTGCAGCCTGGCAACCTTGAGCGCCTTGTCCGACAGGTCGATACCGGTGACCTGGGCGCCCTCGCCGGCCATGCTTTCGGCGAGGATGCCGCCGCCACAGCCGACGTCGATGACCTGCTTGCCGGCCAGGCCGGTCAGGCCGTCGATCCACTCCAGGCGCAGGGGGTTGATGTCATGCAGCGGTTTGAACTCGGACTCCGGATCCCACCAGCGGTGGGCCAGGGCACTGAATTTATCGAGTTCGGCTTGGTCGGCATTGGTCATGGTTCAATCTCGTGTTTACCCTGCTCATGCAGGCCATAGTATCGCTTGAAAAGGCTTTCCAACTCGTCGATCACCTCGACGGCCGGTTGTTTGTGGACGACATGCCGGGTCATCAAGGCAGAGGTCTCATGCAGCAACTTGTCCCTTCCGAGCATCGGATAGGTGGCCATCAGGCGCTTGATCGCCTTGACCACCGATTCCTCGGCCGGGCGGGGGATGTCGAGAGGCGTCTCGGACACGGCAGCCTGGCCATTATCCCGCGAGGCCAGGAAATCGGCATAGTCCAACAGACTGGTCCGGCCACTGTTCGACAGGGTGCGGTAGAACTTGAGCAGCCGCTTCTCGTCGCTGGTCATTACCGATCAGAGGACCAGGTTGCTCTGGTCTCGTATCAGAGAACTGGACTCGATGAAGTCGAGGAAGGCCTGCAGCAATTTGCTGCGGAATTTTTCCTGCGGGAAGACCAGGGAGAGTTGACGGCGCAGGGGCGGGTCGAGAGGAACCGCGACCAGTTCGCCCAGCTTGACCTCTTTCGCCACCGTGGTTATCGAGACGATGGCGGCACCGAGACCTGCAATCACCGCGCCCTTGATGGCCTCGCGGCTGCCGAGTTCCATGACCAGGTTAAGTTCGTCGAGATTGGCGCCATTGATGCGGAAATAATCGTCGATGCATTCCCGCGTGCCCGAGCCGGACTCGCGGCTGATGTAGGGATGCGCCGACAGTTGCTTCGGGGTAACCATGGGAAGCTTGGCCAGCTTGTCGCTGGGCGCGCAGATCATCACCAGTTCATCCTCGCAGCAGATCTGGGTGACCAGATTGGGGTTGTGCGAGGGTGACTCGATCAGGCCCAGGTCGAGAGTATGGTCGGCAACCTTGTGTTCGATCGTCTCAGAGTTGGCCACGGTCAGCCGCGCCTGGGTTTCCGGGTGCAGGCGTTTGAACTCGCCCAGCAGCCTGGGCAGCATGTATTCGGCAATGGTAGTGGATGCACCGATCAGCAACGGGCCGCTCACCTGGCCGGTCAGTTCGGAGATGCGTGCTTCCATCTCGGTCGTCAAATTGAGGATGCGTTCGGCGTAATCGAGGGTCAGTTCGCCGGCCGGGGTCAGGGAAATCTTGCCGTGCGAACGCTCGAATAGCCGGGTATTGAAGTGTTCTTCCAACTGCTTTACCTGGAAGGTGACCGCCGGTTGAGTCATGAACAGAAGCTCTGCCGCCTTGGTAAACGAGAGTTGCTTGGCGACGGTAAAGAAGACTTGTAATCGGCGATCTGCCATAAGAAAATCCAAATGTACAATAAATTTTATTTAATCATAATCCGCTAATTTAGGCTAGCGGTTTGAGCAGCCCCACCCCCCTTGGAAGCCCCGCGCAGCAATCGATCCGTGATGGCATGCCTGAAGGTGGCGTGATATAAATCGCCTTCAACTTTTCCCCAGGCATTCAATGGATCGCGGCTTTTACATCATTATGGCGGCGCAGTTTTTTTCTGCCCTGGCCGATAATGCTCTGCTCATCACCGCGATCGCGATGCTCCGCGAGATTCATGCCCCAGCGGAATATGAACCGCTGCTCAAGCTGTTCTTCACTTTCTCCTATGTAGCACTGGCCGCCTTCGTCGGCGCCTTCGCCGACTCGATGCCCAAGGGGCGGGTCATGCTGATCAGCAATACGATCAAGGTCGTCGGCTGCCTGATGATGATTGCCGGGGCGAACCCGCTCTATGCCTATGCCGTGGTCGGCCTCGGCGCCGCCGCCTATTCGCCGGCCAAGTACGGCATCCTGACCGAATACCTGCCACACTCGAAACTGGTCATCGCCAACAGCTGGATCGAAGGCCTGACCGTGGGCGCCATCATCATTGGCACCATGGCCGGCGGCTGGCTGATCAGCCCCTATGTCCAGGAATCCTTCCATGCGATCGACGCCATGTTGTTCGGCGAACTCGCCGGCAGCCTGCTCGACTACAGCATGGGCGCCATTGCCGGTCTATACATGATCGCCGCCCTGTTCAACCTTTGGGTGCCCGATACTGGCGTCGACCACCGGGTCCTGCACAGCAACCCCTGGTTCCTGGTGCGCGACTTCGCCCACTGCGTGAAGCTGCTCTGGCTGGACAAGCTGGGCCAGATCACCCTGGCGGTGACCACGCTGTTCTGGGGGGCCGGGGCCACGCTGCAATACATCATGTTGCGCTGGGCCGAGACCGCCTTGAGCATCCGTCTGGACCAGGCCACCTACCTGCAGGGCATCTTTGCCGCCGGTGTAGCGATCGGGGCGGTGCTGGCCGGAAAGCTGATCCCCATCGACAAATCGGTACGGGTGATCCCGGTCGGCATCGCCATGGGCCTCGCGGCCCTGTTGATGATACCGGTCCACAGCCTGATCCCGGCCGCCGTGCTGATGGTCGTGGTGGGCGCGATGGCAGGCTTCTTCGTGGTACCCATGAACGCCCTGCTCCAGCATCGCGGCCATATCCTGATGGGTGCCGGCCACTCCATCGCGGTACAGAATTTCAATGAAAACCTGGGTATCCTGGTGATGCTGGCCTTGTACACCCTGATGGTGTCGGCCAACCTGCCGGTCTGGCTGGTCATCGCCATGTTCGGCACTTTCATTATCGTCAGCATGTATCTGGTGAGCCGCTGGCACCAGTTCAACATGCGCGAACACAAGGATGAACTGGAGCGGCTGCTGGACATCGCCGCCGCCGCGCATCAGCCGCAGCATACCGGCCACCAGACTACCGGCCAGATGCTGAAGGAATACCTGCCCCGGCCCCGGACCATGGTCAGGAATACGGTACGCTTTATCCGCGGACCTGGCCGGCGCAACAAGCGCCGCTGAAAACGGCTAGCTGAGCATGGCCGGCCGATCCGGCAACTGATTGGCCGGCTTCCCGCCATCCGGGTACAGGGCCGACAACCTCTCGCCGATCAGGCGCACCCCGGCCAGCAAGGCCTCTTCCTGTCGCTCGGTACGGAACAGCGCCTCCATCTCCCGGCAGATCACCTCCCATTCCGACTGCGCCACCCGTTTGGCAACGCCCCGGTCAGCCACGATTTCGACGTCGTGATCCGCGAGCAGCACATACAGCAGCACCCCGTTGTTTTCCTCGGTATCCCATACCCGCAGGCGTGAGAACACCTCTACCGCACGTTCCCGAGCCAGTTCGCCTCGCAGCAGCGCCGGCAGTTCCAGGGTGGCCTCCACGGCAATCCGGATCTCGGCCGAATGGCCTTTTTCGGCACTTGCGACGGCCGACTGAATACGGTGCAAGGCCGCCTCGGGCAATTTTCGGCGCCACCACCAATCGGGGAAGATCAAGTGCCTGAATATGCGTGCAAACATGGTACGCCCTCACCAACGCCCGGAGGCGCCACCGCCGCCGAAGCCACCGCCGCCACCGGAAAATCCGCCGCCGCCGGAACTCCAGCCGCCGCCACCGATATGGCCGCCGCCCCCTCCGCCACCCAGGAGGGTGAAGACGAACACGATCAGGGCCAGGATCAGGGCCGCCACCAGCGTGCCGGCGATCAGCCAGGCGCCGAAGAAGGCGACACCGGCGGCGATGCCGGCACCGAGCAAGCGGCCGAAGATCGCTCTCAAGATGCCGCCCACCACCACGATGAACAGGATCGCGGCCGGAAACAGGCTGTCGAACAGGGTGCCGGACAACGAACCGGAAGCGTCTTTTTGCGGTTCCGGCAATGGTTCGCCGTCGACCAGTTTGATCAGGCTATCCACGCCCGCGCCGATACTGGCCTCGAATTCGCCGGCCTTGAGCCTGGGCACGATGACCTCTTCGATCACCCGCTTGGCCACGGCATCCGGAATCACGCCTTCCAGGCCATAACCGACTTCGATGCGCAAGGTCCGGTCATCCTTGGCGACCAGCAACAGCAGGCCGTCATCGACGCCCTTGCGGCCGAGCTTCCAGGCCTCGGCGACCCGGATGCCGAACTGTTCTATCGTCTCCTCACCGGTGGTCGGCAGGATGAGCACCGCCAGCTGGCTGCCCTTGCGTTGCTCCAGATCGGCCAGGCGGGCTTCGATCGAAGTCTTGGCAGCAGCCGACAAGGTCGCCGTCAGGTCGGTCACGCGTTCCTTGAGCGCTGGCACGGCGACCGGTTCCGCCCAGGCCGGAAGCCACCAGCAGAACGACATCAACAGGATGAACAGCAAGCGGGCCATCATGCGGGTTCCGGCGTAGCGCCGAGTTGACGAACACGCTCGAACAGACAGATGGCCGCCGCCGCCGCCACATTGAGCGACTCGACCTCGCCGGCCATGGGGATGGAAAAAGCGGTGGTCTCGCGCAACAGGGCATCGCTCAGCCCGGCGCCTTCGTTGCCGAAGGCGAAGGCCGACGGACCCGTCAGATCGAGCGAATACAGATCGCACCCGCAGCGCAGGGCGGCGGCATAGACCGCGCCCGGAAACGCCCTGGCCACCTCGGTCAGATCAGCCCCCTCGTGAATGTGCAGCCTGAAATGGCCGCCCTGGCTGCCGCGCAAGGCCTTGGGCGACCATGCCTCGGTGCATCCTCTGGAAAGAAACACCGCCTCGACGCCGGCCGCCGCCGCCGTGCGCAATAGCGAACCCAGATTGCCGGGATCCTGGATCTCCTCCAGCAGCATGACGAACCGGTCGCCAGGGGCCGGTTCCGGCCTGGGTATATCGATCACGGACAGGATGCCGGTCGGGGTCGAGACCGGAGTCAATTTCTTGAACAAGGGTGGGGTCAGCGAAACCACCGGCACCTGGGGCAGTCTGGTCAGCCAGGCCTCGACCTCTGACATGCCCTCGCAGACGATCAGATAATTGGGTGCGATGCCCGCCCGCGTCGCCTCTTCAAGCAAATGCTCGCCATCGAGCAGGGTCTGGCCCTTTTCCCGCCTGGCCTGACGGCTTTCAGCCAGGGCAAGCAGTCCACGGAACAAGACGTTTTCCCGCGAGGCGATGTACTTTACTGACATGAGCCCACGGATTGTTCGCTGCAAATCCTGCCATCGGTCCAGAGGCTTTGCCGGAAAGAGGCGCCATCAAGCAAGGCTCCGGTCAACACCGCAAAACCAAGATCGGCGCCCCCCAGATCGGCACCAGACAGGTCAGCCTGCTTGAGGGAGGCACCACGCAGATTGGCGCCACGCAGATTGGCGCCACGCAGGTTGGCGCTATCGAGGTTCGCATAGGACAGGTCGGCATCGGATAAATCCGCCCGTTCAAAGTGGATCTTTCCCAAGTTGGCATTTCTCAAGGTTGCCCGGTTCAACCTGGCGTCATCCTTGTTGCAGCCGGTCCAGACCACGCCTTCCGCCGGGGCCAGGCTGCAGTTGCGCACCCGGCCGGCAAGCGACGTCTGTATGGTGCTTTCGCCCGATTGCCCCAACCATACCCCCGCCCCGATCAGCACCACCACGAGCAGCGAGGCCAGGCCCGCCACGAAGGCCGGACGCCGGTTGGTCTCGGCCTTCAACAGGGTACGGATCTCTTCTTCGTGAAGACGCAGACGGTTGTCGACCTCGGCCTTGTCATCCGGCGCCCCCTGGAAGCTTGCTTCCACGGAGTCGTTCAACCAGCGCAATCGAGCCTCTTCCCGCTCCCGTCGCCAGTCATCGTCCGGTTCGACCGTGGCTTTACCATGCTCGGCATCCAACACGCCGGATTCAAGCAGGCTGACCCAGTGATGCCCATCCAGACCGACCTCGTCGCGTAGATCGAGTTGGCCTATGCTGAACATTTGCTGAAGTTGCGGCGTAGGGAATGGTCCGCTGACTTCTCCGTTCTTGCGGACATACCAAAGATGCTGAGTCATGGACAACCGGCCCGGATTGATGACAGCGCAATTCTACAGGCTGATGGCATAAAAAAAGCCCGATCCGAAGACCGGGCTTAAAATCCACCAATAAGGAGGATGGAGGAGACAACACTGATAACGCTAAGGGAGAAAAGCGTTGGCATCAGTGTTATTAGAATTATCTAATATTCTGATTCCATTTTCAATCATCTTTTATGATTGGGGCCAACAATAAGCTTGATGTTGCAGTGGAGCAACGCGAAAAGCCCTACTTCACTTAGGCTCAAGAGATTGATTTAAATAAAAATAGGCTCGATCTACAGGCATGGCGGAAAAACAAGCGCCATTGCGGATCAATAATACCAATAAAATATTTTGATCAGGCAGTCGTGCGGCCGGGTTAGCGCCCGTACTGGATGGAGACGTTTTCCGGCTTCAGCCAATCACGCAATTCATGCATCAGCGCGTCGTCCAGACGCACCTTCCAGACCGTGCCCAAGCTGATCTCGCACTCCTGTGCCTGAGTCCGGTAGAGCATGCAGACCGGACAGCCCTGCTCTCCCGCACCAGCCAGAAACGGAGTGAGGATACGGCCCAGTTTATCGGTGTTGGCCTGCCCGTTGATCCGGATGTATAGCCGGTTGGCAAAACGGTTCCGCGCCTGTTCCAGGCCATAGATATCGTCCGCGCTGACGCGCAGGCCACCCGAGTAGTCGTCGTGACTCACCTTGCCGAACACCACCAGCAGGTTGTCTTCCTTGAGCAGGTTGCGATAGGTCTCGAATTGTTCGTTGTACACGGCAACGTCGAGACGGGCG
>JBAZLW010000097.1:0-8548 GCA_041650095.1 Hydrogenophilaceae bacterium
TGGTCGCGGTCGCCTCGGCGCATCGCGGCGAGGCCTTCGCCGCCTGCGAATTCATCATGGATTACCTGAAGACCCGGGCGCCGTTCTGGAAGAAGGAAATGACCCCGGACGGGGAACGCTGGGTCGACGCCAAGGAGTCCGACGAGCTGGCCGCAAGCAAGTGGGCGCGCTAACATCGGCCGATGACCGATGTCGCCCGACTGATCGCACACTGCCCCACCCTGGCCAACCTGCCGGCCGGCGAACTTGAAGCGGTCGCCGGCCAGGCCATCGCCATGACCGCCCCGGCCGGCACCCTGCTGTTCGATACCGGCCATGCCTGCCAGGCCCTGCCCCTGGTCATCTCCGGCGCCATCCGGGTATTCAAGCGCGCCGAGACCGGGCGCGAGATCAGCCTGTACCGCGTCCGCCAGGGCGAACTGTGCATCGTCACCGTGAGCTGTCTCTTGGGCAGCGATGCCTACCCGGCGACCGGCGTCGCCGAGACCGAGGTCACCGCCATCGCCCTGCCGCGGCCGCTGTTCCTGCGCCTGACCGAGACCCACCCCCCCTTCCGGCAGGCGGTCTTCCACCTGTTCGCCGAACGCCTGTCGGGGCTGATGCAACTGGTCGAGGAAGTCAGCTTCCGCAAGCTCGACCAGCGCCTGGCCACCCTGCTGGCGGCCCGTGCGCCGCTGGTCCTGGGCTCGCACCAGCAACTGGCCGACGAGATGGGCAGCGTGCGCGAGATCGTCAGCCGCCTGCTCAAGCAGTTCGAGGATCAGGGCTGGCTGGTCCTCGGCCGGGAACGGATCGAGGTACTGGACCCGAAGGCCTTGCTTGCCTATGCTGCCGGGGCTCGGTGACTAAAGTCACCGACAGGGTAGCCAGGCAGCCTTATCGTGTTTCCATACCGCGCAGCAGTTGCGCGGGCATCCACCCTAGGAGATTCAACATGAAAGCAAACGTTGGCGGTATCGACCGTATCCTGCGCATCGTTGTCGGCGCAGCCCTGATCCTTTGGGCGGCCGTGCTGGGCGGCCCGGTCTGGGCCTGGATCGGCATCGTTCCCCTGGCCACCGGCCTGATCAAGTTCTGCCCGCTCTACCCGATCCTGGGCATGAGCACCGGCCCGAAGAGCAAGTAATCGGCGGGTCCGGACCTACCGGCAGGGGTCCGGACCCTATGCCCCCCTGGCACGGAGTCTCCGGCTGGCCAAATATGACCGGATTGCTTTCCGATACATTCCGTTTTTCATCTGCAGCTTGGCCAAACGGTTCATTTCCTTGCCGTTCCTGGGCGGCACGGGTTCGGCGCCTCGCCACGGCGAAACATCCAGGTAACGCCAGTAATACACCCCGAGTGGATTCCTGTACCAAGCCTGCCAGGGTTTTCCGACGCCAATGTAGTGCACGATCGCGGCATCGCTGGAATCCGCCGCCTCCGGATCGGCCTGCCTGACCTGGACATTCCACCGCGCCGGCAGCAGCTGAATGTCGCCGGCCATCACACCGTTGATCGCATCCTGGTCGAACAGACGGCATTTGATGGCATTTTGCTCAGCGAACTCGATGCATTGTCGAGCATAGCCACGCTCGCGCCAACGCCGCAAATTCATCAGCATGACACCGCTGTTGATGTACCGGTCGAGCGACCAATAGCCAGACAACCTCGCGCTGTCTATATCCGTCACGGCCGCCAGCGCGCTGTCCGCCACGTCCTCGTCGAAGACCGCCCGCACACTCGACAGCACCACCGTATCCGAGTCCAGATAAAGCACTTTATCAACGCTCTCGGGCAACAATTGCGGCAGCAACAGCCGGAAATACGATGCCTGCGTCAGGTACGTCGGTTTCTCCCGCTGTACCATCAACCCGGCCAGCCACTGCAGCGACTCATGCGCAGGCGAATAGGTCTTTATCGTGGCCCGAAACACCTGCCGCAAACGCTCGACCTTGGCCAGTAAATCGGCATCCGGGGCGTCGGTGACCACATGAATGCATAGGTCTTCGCCGGGACCATCGAAATTCAGCAGAAGAGACGTAACGGCCGCGCCGAAATGCTGCTGATAATTCCGGTCAAAGCAATACGCCACATGAATCATGGCAGCCCTCTCCTGTTCACTTCAGGAACAGCTTGTAGGCCGGGTTGCGGCTCTCGTTCCAGTAGCGGTAGCCGAGGCCGTCGAGGAACTCTTGGAAGTCCGCCTTCTCGCCCGCCGGCACCTGCACCCCGCACAGCACCCGGCCGTAGTCGGCGCCGTGGTTGCGGTAGTGGAACAGGCTGATGTTCCAGTCGTGGCTCATGCTGTTGAGGAACTTCATCAACGCGCCCGGCCGTTCCGGGAATTCGAAGCGATAGATCACCTCGTCCTTCACCTGGGGCGCACGGCCGCCGACCATGTGGCGGATGTGCAGCTTGGCCATCTCGTTGTCGGTCAGGTCGAGTACCGGCAGTTCGTGCTTGTTGAGCGCGGCGATCAGCTTGTCGACCTCGGCCCGGTCGTGCACCTGCAGCCCGACGTAGACGTGGGCCACCTTGGGATCGGAGTAGCGATAGTTGAACTCGGAGATGACCCGGCCGCCGATCAGCGAGCAGAAGGTCTTGAAGCTGCCCGGCTTCTCCGGGATCGCCACGGCCATCACCGCCTCGCGTTTCTCGCCCAGTTCGGCCCGTTCGGCGACGAAGCGCAGGCGGTCGAAGTTCATGTTGGCGCCCGAGGCGATGGCGACCAGGTGCTTGCCCTTGGCCTTCTCGCGCGCCGCCCAGACCTTGAGGCCGGCCACGCCGAGCGCGCCGGCCGGTTCCAGGATCGAACGGGTGTCCTCGAAGACGTCCTTGATCGCCGCGCAGATGGCATCGTTGTCGACCCGGATCACCTCGTCGACGTACTGCTGGCAAAGCCGGAAGGTCTCGACGCCGACCTGCTTGACCGCAACGCCGTCGGCGAAGATGCCCACGTTGGGCAGCACGATGCGCTCCTTCTTGCACAGCGAGCGGGCCATGGCGTCGGCGTCCTCCGGCTCGACCCCGATCACCTTGATCTCGGGCTTCAGGCGCTTGATGTAGGCGGCGATGCCGGCGATCAGACCGCCGCCGCCGACCGGCACGAACACCGCGGTGATCGGCTCGCGCGCCTGGCGCAGCAGTTCCATGGCGATGGTGCCCTGGCCGGCGATGACATCGGGGTCGTCGTAGGGATGGACGAAGACCTTCCTTTCCTTCTTGGCGAGGGTCAGGGCGTGCTTGTAGGCGTCGTCGTAGGAATCGCCATGCAGGACCACCGTGGCGCCCCGTTTGGCCACGGCGTCGACCTTGATCGCCGGGGTGGTGGCCGGCATCACGATGGTGGCCTGGCAGCCGAGGACCTGGGCCGACAGGGCGACGCCCTGGGCATGGTTGCCGGCGCTGGCCGCGACCACGCCCTTGGCGAGTTGCGCCTTGGTCAGGTGGGCCATCTTGTTGTAGGCGCCACGCAGCTTGAACGAGAACACCGGCTGCTCGTCCTCGCGCTTCAGCCAGACGTGGTTGTTGAGCCGGCGCGACAGGTTGGGCGCGGCGTCGAGGTCGGACTCGACCGCGACATCGTAGACGCGGGCGAGCAGTATTCTTTCCAGATAGTCGGACATTGGGGCCGTTTGATCGTGCCTGAAAACCCCGCTATTCTCGGTGTTTCGCCAAGAACTTGAAAGAAAAAGCCATGATGACCCAGGACGAATTGAAACAAGCCGTGGCGCGTGCCGCGATCAAACATGTCCCCGCGGGGATTATCGGTGTCGGCACCGGCTCCACCGCCAACTTCTTCATCGACGAACTGGCCCACATCAAGGGCAAGATCGATGCTGCCGTGGCCTCCTCCGTGGCCACCGCCGAGCGCCTGAAGAAGCACGGCATCCGGGTCATCGACCTGAACGAGGCCGGCGAGATGGAGGTCTATGTCGACGGCGCCGATGAGATCACCCGACACATGGCCATGATCAAGGGCGGCGGCGGCGCCCTGACGCGCGAAAAGATCGTCGCCGCCTGCGCCAAGAAGTTCGTCTGCATCGTCGACCAGTCCAAGCTGGTCGACGTCATGGGCAAGTTTCCGCTGCCCATCGAGGTCATCCCCATGGCCCGCTCCTACGTTGCCCGGCAACTGGTCAAGATGGGCGGCAATCCGGTCCTGCGCTCCGGCTTCACCACCGACAACGGCAACGTCATCCTCGACGTGCACGGCATGAGCATCCTCGACCCGGTGGCCATGGAGACCGAGATCAACCAGATCGTCGGCGTGGTCACGGTCGGCCTGTTCGCCCGCCGCGGTGCCGATGTCTGCCTGATGGGCACGCCGGAAGGGGTCCAGACCCTGACCCGTTGATTCGATGATGGCCAAGGCCGGATTCGACACCGTCGCCCGGCTGTACGCCCACCAGGCCGCCCTGGCCGGGTGCACCCGCTGCCCGGCCATGACCGGCCCGGTGATCCTGGGCCGGCCGGTCGCCGCGAAGATCCTCCAGATCGGCCAGGCGCCCGGCCCCTACGAGGGCAAGATCGGCCAGCCGTTTGCCTGGACCGCCGGCAAGACCCTGTTCAAGTGGTATGCCACCCTCGGCGTCAGCGAGGAGCAGTTCCGCAGCCGGGTCTACATGGCGGCGGTCTGCCGCTGCTTCCCGGGCAAGAACCCGGGCGGCGGCGACCGGGTGCCGAACGCCGACGAGATCGGCCAGTGCAGCGACTGGCTGCGCCGGGAGGTGGAGATACTGCAGCCCGAGCTGGTCATCCCGGTCGGCAAGCTGGCCATCGCCCAGATGATCCGGGCTCCCCGCCTGGACGACTGCGTCGGCCAGATCCACCGGATCAGCTATTTCGGCCGGGACACCGACGTGATCCCCCTGCCGCATCCGTCCGGGCTGTCGACCTGGTTCAAGGTCGAACCTGGCAAGACCCTGCTGCACCAAGCCTTGCACCTGATCGCGCAACACCCGGCCTGGCGCGCCACCTTCGCTCTCCCCGCCGGCTAGGCGCCCGCCTCAGAATTCCTCGCGTTGCCGCAGGTAGGCCGGGAAACGCGGCAAACCCTTGGCCGTCAGGCCGTGATAGCGATAGGTGATCAGGCTGCCCAGCGGCGGCGGCGCTTCCCGCTGGGCATCGCTGAAACCAGTGCCGATGCGGAAGCGGCGACCGTCCATATCCTCCACCAGCAAGGCGCCCAGCCGGCCCGCATGGCGGCCCTTGCCGGGCAGGTGCGCGACCACCCGGGCCTCGCGGTCGAGATAGGGTTTCAACTTGAGCAGATCTGCGCCGCGTCCGGACGAATAGAGGGCGTCGGCCCGGTGCAGCATGAGCCCCTCGCCACCCCCGGCCACCACCGCATCGAGCCTCGCCTGCAGGGCCTTGCGGTCACCGACGCGGAACTGTTCGACGGCCTGCAGCCAGGGGATGCCGGCCTCGGCGACCAGTCGCTGCAGCCGGTCCTTGCGTGCGCTGAAGGTACCCGCTGCGGCGGGCAGTTCGAACAGCATGTAGCGCACCTGGCGCCACTCCGCGTCGACCGGTGCGGCCTTGCGCACGATGCCCGACAGGCGCTCGAAGCCGCCCCGGCCGAGCCAGAGTTCGCCATCCAGCGGCACGGCGGGGAAATCAACAGTAAACCAGGCGGGCGCCGGCACCGGATGGCCGCTGCGGAAATACAGCCGCCGGCCATCCCAGTAGGCCCGGACGCCATCGAGTTTTTCGCTGACCCAGTAATCACGCGGGTCGATGCCCTCGCGATAGACATCGGCCAGGATCAACGCCGGCGGCCCGGCGGATGCCGTGACCGGAATGGCCGATAACACCAGCACCAGCACGATGCTGGCGACCAGACGAGCGAACCTCCCCATCACATCCCCCTGCTTGTATTCGGCGCTCAATGGCCGCGCCACTTGGGGGATTTTATTCCGATCCGGGCTCGATCAGGCGCTGCCTTCGCCGAACTCGTCCTCGGCCAGGCCGTCCTGGGACGGCACCTTGTAATTCTCGTTCGCCCACTCGCCGAGGTCGATCAGCTTGCAGCGTTCGCAGCAGAACGGCCGGTATTTGTTCTCGGGCCGCCACTGCACCGGCTTGCCGCAGGTGGGACAGGTCACGATCTTGAATTTTTCGGTCATCTAAACGCAAAGGGCGGCTTGCGCCGCCCTCGCCTGTCCCGTATCCGGTTAAACGGAGAAGGACGAACCGCAGCCGCAGGTGGACACCGCGGTCGGGTTGCGGATGACGAACTGAGCGCCTTCCAGGCCCTCGGTGTAGTCGATCTCGGCGCCGGTCATGTACTGCATGCTCATGGAGTCGATCAGCAGGGTGACGCCGTTCTTTTCCATGGTGGTGTCGTCATCGTTCTGCACCTCGTCGAAGGTGAAACCGTACTGGAAGCCGGAACAGCCGCCGCCGGTGACGAAGACGCGCAGCTTCAGATCGGGGTTGCCTTCTTCCTGGATCAGTTCCTTGACCTTGTTGGCGGCGCTGTCGGAGAAGTTCAGGGGGACGGGCATGTCGGACATGGCTAATACTCCTTAAAAATAGTTGATCAATTATCTCGGCTAATTTGGCCGGCGTCAATCAAGGCGATACCGGGATCTGTGTCAGGCCCAGATTCTCGTCATAGCCGAACAGTATATTCATATTTTGCACCGCCTGCCCGGCGGCGCCCTTGACCAGATTGTCGATCACCGACAGGACCACCACGGTGTCGCCTCCCTGGGGCCGATGCACGGCGATGCGGCACAGGTTGGAGGCGCGCACCGAACGGGTCTCCGGATGGCCCTTGGCCGGCAGCACGTCGACGAAATACTCATCGGCATAACGCGATTCGAACAGCGCCTGGAGGTCGACGTCCTGGGTCAGCCTGGCGTACAGGGTGGCGTGGATGCCGCGGATCAACGGGGTCAGATGGGGCACGAAGGTCAGGTTGACGTCGTGGCCGGCCATGCGCGCCAGACCCTGGCGGATCTCCGGCTGGTGGCGGTGGCCCGGCACCGCGTAGGCCTTGAAGTTGTCGCCGGCCTCGGGGAACAGCGTCGCCACTTCGGCCTTGCGACCGGCGCCGGAGACGCCGGACTTGCAATCGGCCACCAGCCAGGAGGTATCGATCACGCCGGCCTCGACCAGGGGCAGGAAGCCGAGCTGCACGGCGGTCGGGTAGCAGCCGGGGTTGGCGATCAGGCGGGCGCCCTTGACCTGGTCGCGGTTGATCTCGGGCAGGCCGTACACCGCCTCGGCGACCAGGTCCGGGCAGGCGTGCTCCATGCCATACCACTTCGACCAGACGTCGATGTCCTGGATGCGGAAGTCGGCCGCCAGGTCGATCACCCTGACCCCCGCGTCGAGCAGTTCGCGGGTCTGCTGCATGGCGACGCCGTTCGGGGTGGCGAAGAAGACCACGTCGCAGGACTTCAGCGGCGCCTCCTCCGGCGTCGAGAAGGCAAGATCGACCCGGCCGCGCAGGGACGGAAACATCTCCCAGACCTTCATGCCGGACTCTTTGCGCGAGGTGATGGCGGTGATTGCCACCTCGGGGTGCTGGGCCAGCAGCCGCAGCAGTTCGACGCCGGTATAGCCGGTGCCGCCGACGATGCCTGCCTTGATCATGTCCATTCCTCTCGAAAAACCGTACTGCGATGATAGTCCGTAGCCATAAAAAAAGCCGCCTGACGGCGGCTTTTTCCACTTCCAGGCGATTAACGCTTGGAGAACTGCTTGCGCCGACGGGCCTTGTGCAGACCGACCTTCTTGCGCTCGACCTCGCGGGCGTCGCGGGTCACCAGACCGGCGGCCTTGAGCGGCGGCTTGAAGGCGGCGTCGAACTCGATCAGGGCGCGGGTGATGCCGTGACGGACGGCGCCGGCCTGGCCGGACTCGCCACCACCGTGGACGTTCACCATGATGTCCATGCTGTTCACGCGATCCAGCAGCACGAGCGGCTGGCGCACGATCATGCGGCCGGTTTCGCGGGCGAAATACTCGTCCACGGGCTTGCCGTTGACGACGATCTTGCCGGAGCCGGTCTTGAGGAAGACGCGCGCCACGGAGCTCTTGCGACGACCGGTGCCGTAGTAGAAGTTACCAATCATGATCTGTTCCTCAGATATCCAGGACTTGCGGCTGTTGGGCGGTGTGCGGATGCTCGGACCCGGCATACACCTTCATCTTCTTGATCATGGCGTAACCCAGGGGGCCCTTGGGCAGCATGCCCTTGACGGCCTTTTCCAGGGCGCGGCCAGGATGCTTGTCCTGCATGTCGCCGTAGTTGGTCTCGTAGATACCGCCGGGGTAACCGGAGTGGCGGTAGTACTTCTTGTCCAGGGACTTGTTGCCGGTCACGCGCATCTTCTCTGCGTTGACCACGACGATGTAGTCGCCGGTGTCGCAGTGAGGCGTATAGATGGCCTTGTGCTTGCCGCGCAGCCGATGAGCGATCTCAGCAGCCATACGACCGAGCACCTTGTCGGTGGCATCCACCACGAACCAGCCGCGCTGGACTTCATGCGACTTAGCGGAAAACGTTTTCATGATTCTGTCCTGAATATGGACCCAAGACATTTCTTGGGCG
>JBAZLW010000098.1:0-8470 GCA_041650095.1 Hydrogenophilaceae bacterium
CGCGCCTCGGAGCGCACCGGCGACCTGCCCCAGGCGTTGAGCCGCTACGTCGCCTATCAGGAGCAGGTTGAACAGGTGCGCAAGAAGGCCTACACGGCGTCCGTGTACCCCGTGCTGCTGGTCGTGCTCGGCGGCCTGGTGGCGCTGTTCCTGCTCGGTTATGTGACGCCGCGCTTCGCCGCCCTGTACGAGGACAACCTGGATCGCCTGCCCTGGGCCTCGCGCCTGCTGATGTACTGGGGACGTTTCGTCGCCGGCCATCTGGTCGAGGCCGGGCTGCTGCTGCTGGGCGGGCTGGCCGCCCTGGCCTATGTCGCCACCCTGCCCGGCGTACGGGCCCGGCTGGGCCGCCTGGCCTGGCGCCTGCCCAGCCTGGGCGAACGCCTGCGGATATTCCAGCTGACCCGTTTCTATCGCACCGTCGGCATGCTGCTGTCCGGCGGTATCCCGGTGGTGACCGCGCTGGACATGGCCGCCGGCCTGCTGCATCCGGAATTGCGCGTTCGCCTGGCAGCGGCCTCGGTCGATATCCGCCAGGGCAAATCCGTTTCCCAGGCGATGGAGTCGGCCGACCTGACCACCCCGGTGGCGCTCAGGATGCTGCGGGTGGGCGAGAAGAGCGGCCGCATGGGTGAGATGATGGAGGCCGTCGCCGCCTTCCACGACGAGGAGACCAGCCGCTTCGTCGACTGGTTCACCCGCCTGTTCGAGCCGATCCTGATGGCGGTGATCGGCCTCATCATCGGCCTCATCGTGGTACTGCTCTATCTGCCCATTTTTGAATTGGTCGGAAGCCTGGAATGAACGATATCGCCACCGCCCGTATCACCACGGAGCTGCTCAAGCAGGCCAGGGAAGAGGCCGCCCGCTCCGGCGTCACCCCGCTGGCGGCGCTGGAGGCCCGGCTCGGCCTCGATCCGGCCGCCTTCCTGGCCGAACTGGGCCAGGTCTTCGCCTACCCGACCCTGGCCATGGAACGGCTGCGCGAGCTCGAGCCGGCCTTCGACCTGCTGTCCTTCGGCCAGGCCCTGGAGCACGAGTGCGCCGCCTGCCGGGATGCCGACGGCATGGTCTGGCTGGTGTTCGCCGATCCGCTCCGGCCCGATCGCCTGGAATGGGCCGAACGCCGCATCGCGCTGCCGTACACGCCGGTACTGGCCCTGCGCGACGACATCCTGGCCTGGCTGCATCGCCTGGAGGGCGGCCTTCGGGCGATGGACGGCCTGCTCGGCGAGGCCCGCGAGGGCGCCGGCGGCGAACAGGTGGAGGAGATCTCGCTCAAGGCCATCGGAGCCGACGCCTCGCCGGTGGTCAAGCTGGTCCATTCCACCCTCTACGATGCCCTGGCCAGCGGCGCCTCCGACATCCACATGGAAAACGACGCCCAGGGCCTCAACATCAAATACCGCATCGACGGGGTGCTCAACCTGGTCGGCCAGACGCCCGGCCGCGAGATGGCCGAGCAGGTGATCTCCCGGGTCAAGGTCATGGCCGAGCTCGACATCTCCGAACGCCGGGTGCCGCAGGATGGCCGCTTCAAGGTGATGATGCGCGGCCGCGAGATCGACCTCAGGGTCTCCATCATGCCCGGCGTGTTCGGCGAGGACGCGGTGCTGCGCATCCTCGACCGCCAGCAGCTGGCCGACGAGCTAAACGGCATCACCCTCGAGCGCCTGGGTTTCAATGGCGCCACCCTGGCCCAGATCCGCAAGCTGTCGCATGAACCGTACGGCATGTTCCTGGTCACCGGCCCGACCGGCTCGGGCAAGACCACCACGCTGTACGCCGCCCTGTCCGAGATCAATACCGGCCAGGACAAGATCATCACCATCGAGGACCCGGTCGAATACCAGTTGGGCGGCGTCCTGCAGATCCCGGTCAACGAGAAGAAGGGCCTGACCTTCGCGCGCGGCCTGCGCTCCATCCTGCGCCACGACCCGGACAAGATCATGGTGGGCGAGATCCGCGACCCGGAAACCGCGCAGATCGCCGTGCAGTCGGCCCTGACCGGCCACCTGGTGTTCACCACCGTGCATGCCAACAACGTGTTCGACGTGATCGGCCGCTTCATGCACATGGGGGTCGACCTGTACAGCTTCGTCTCCGGACTCAACGGCGTCCTGGCCCAGCGCCTGGTCCGGGTCAACTGCCCGCATTGCAGTGCGCCGCAGCCGCCGGATGCCAGGCTGCTCGCCTTCTCCAGGCTGACGCCGGAGCAGGTGGCGGGGTTCGATTTCCATGCCGGCAAGGGCTGCGGGCATTGCCACGGCAGCGGCTACAAGGGCCGCAAGGCGATTGCCGAACTGCTGTTCATGAACGACGAAATCCGGGAAATGATCGTCGCCCGGCAACCCATCCGCCTCATCAAGGAGGCGGCCAATCGCAGCGGCACCCGTTTCCTGCGCGACGCCGCGCTCGATCTGGTGCGCCGCGGCGAAACCACCCTGCAGGAGATCAATCGTGTCACTTTCGTGGCGTGAACGGATCGCCGTGGCCCTCTGCCCGGACCGGGTCGAGCTGCTGCACATGAGCCGCGGCGGCCGCCGGGCCAGGCTCGGCCAGGTCGTGCCCTGCCCGGCGGCGACGGCGGACGAGGCCATCTGGGCGCCGGCCCTGCGCACCCTGCAGGACGCGTTGCCGGCCAGTGCCCGGAGCGGTGCCGAGGTCAGCGTGGTGCTGTCCAATCATTTCGTGCGCTACCAGTTGCTGCCCTGGAGCGACCGCCTCGGCAGCGAGGCGGAGGAGCTGGCCTATGGCCGCTTTGGCTTCAGCCAGGTCTATGGGCAGGCGGCCGCGGGCTGGTCGATCCGCCTGTCGGGCCATGGCGGCGACGAACCCTGGCTGGCCAGCGCGGTGGACAGCGAACTGGTCGCCGGATTGGAGCGCGCCGTTGCCGCGGCCGGACTCCGGCTGCGTTCGATCCAGCCCTGGTTGATGGCGGCCTGCAATCGCCGGCGCGGCCAGTTGAGCGGCAGCCCTGGCTGGTTTGCCCTCGCCGAGCCGGGCCGGGTCTGCCTGGCCAGGCTGCGCAAGGGCCGCTGGCGCGATCTGGCCTGTTTTGCCATGGCAGCGGATGGCCTGAGCGAACTACCGGCCCTGCTCGAACGCCAGCAACTGCTGGCCGACGAGGTCGATGTGCCGGGCCGAGTGGATGTGCTCGCCACGGTGGACGCGGCCGAGGCCAAGCCCGACGACCCGGCGTTGCACTGGTTGCCGCAGGCGTCGATTCCCGGCCTGCCGGCCGATCAGGCAAGCCATTTCCAGATGGCCTGGCACGGCCTGGCCCATGCCATGGGCGGAGTGACCCTCGACTATCGTAGCCGCGACGCCCGGCCGGGGCCGATGAGTTGGGCGGCGCTGCTGCTGGCCGGTGTGGCGAGCGCGCTGTTGCTCGTTCACTACCAGCAAGTGTCGGCGGAGGCCGCAGCCCGCCAGGATGAGCTGGACCGGCTGGCTGCAGCCAGCGGCCAGCACGCCCGCTCCCCGACCGAGGCCAGGCGGCTGAGCGAGGAACTGGGCCAGGCAACGGCCGTGACGCGTCAGCTGGCCTTCCCCTGGGCCAATCTTTTCGCTGCCGTGGAGGCCTCGGCGAACGACGAGATCGCCTTGCTGGCGGTCGCGCCGGAACTGAAACGCGGGCAGATCGGCATCGTCGGCGAGGCCAAGAGTTATATCGCGGTGCTGGCCTATATCCGCCGCCTGCAGACGGCGGCCGTGCTCGACCGGGTCTATCTGCAGAACCACCAGGTCCAGACCCAGGACCGCGAGCACCCGGTACGCTTCACCCTGGCGGCCGACTGGAGGGGACGCTGATGCGCCGCCTCATCTACCGGATCAGGCGTGCCGGCCGGTGCCTGGCCTGGCCATGGCTGGCGGCCCTGTTCCTGATCGGCGCCGCGGCAGTGTTCTATCTTGCCCTGGTGCGCCCGGCTGCGCAGACCCTGGCCGCCAAGGCCCAGCGCTCGGCCGAATTGCACAGCCAGGGCATGCTGCGTGCCGCCCACGCGGCCGAGCTGGACCCGGGGCTGCAACTGGTGCGTTTCTATGAGCAATTCCCGCCCCGCGCGAGCGCCGCCGACTGGCTCGAGAAGATAGACGCCGCCGCCCAGGCCAACCGGCTGCAACTCATGCAGGGCGATTATCGTTTTGTCGCCGGGGGCACCCGGCTGGCCCAGTACCAGATCACCTTGCCGGTTGCAGGGAGCTACCCCGACATCCGCACCTTCATCACCGCCGTGCTGGCCGCCCTGCCGACGGCCAGCCTGGACAAGGTCAGCTTCGATCGCCAGGCGGTCGGCGATCCCGCGGTGAAGGCCACGGTGCGCCTGAGCCTGTTCCTGAGGGACGAGCCATGAACCCGCGCCTGCGCCTGGGTTTGCTGCTCGCCATTGCCGCCACGCTGGTGCAGGTTCTGGCCACCGATGGCGACGGGACCCGGCCGGGGCAGGGCGGGGTGGTCATGGCGGAGGAGCCGCATGCGGCCAGGGCCATTCCGGCTGGTCCGGCCAGCGGAAAGGAAGAAACCCTGACCGAGCAGTTCAGAAAGGCGGTGCAAAGCCGCCTCGCCGAGCCGGCGCCGGATGCCCCGACCATCAACCTGTTCGCGGCCAAGAGCTGGTACGTGCCGCCGCCGCCGCCGCCGCCGCCCAAGCCGCTGCCGCCGCCGCCCCCGATGGCACCGCCACTGCCGTTTGCCTTCATGGGCCAGTATCTGGAGCCGGGCGGGCGTCAGGTGATCTTCCTGGTCAAGGGTGATCGGCTGTACACGACCTCGCCGGGCGAAGTGATCGACGGCACCTACCGGGTTGAAAATATCCAGTCCGGCCAATTGGGGCTGATCTATCTGCCCCTCAACATCAGACAAACCTTGAGCGTTGGGGAGACATCATGAATCAGGGCTCGCGCAGTCTACGTATCCTCGGCCTGGCCATTGCCGTGCTGCTGGCCAGTTGCGCCACCGATCAGCTCAACCGCAAGGGCCTTGACCTGATCCAGCAGGGACGCGTCGAGGACGGCCTCGAGGTGCTGCGCCAGGCCATGCTGGAGACACCCCGCAACCTGGCCTACAAGGCTGATTACATCCGCGAGCGGGATCGTGCCATCAGCTATCTGCTGGCGCTGGGCGAAAGCAGCACTACGGCTGGACAGTGGGAACAGGCGGCCGGATATTTCCAGCGCGTCATTGCCCTCGACCCGGACAATGCCCGGGCCAAGGCGGGACTGATGGCCCTCGCGGCCAACACACGCCACGCTGGCGTCATCAAAGAGGCCCAGGCGCTGTTCGACCGGGGCGAACTGGAACGCGCCCAGGCCCAGCTCCAGGGCGTCCTGCTGGAAGCCCCCGACCATCCCGCCGGCCTGGCCCTGCGCCGCGAGATCGAGTCGCGCCAGGCGCAGCAGGCCATCAGCCAGCCCAGCCTGACCTCCAGGTACAAGCGGCCGGTGACCCTGCAATTCCGCGACGCCAACCTGAAGATGGTGTTCGAGGCCCTGTCGCGCACCAGCGGTATCAACATCCTGCTCGACAAGGACGTCAAGGCCGATACCAAGACCACGATCTTCGTCAAGGACGCCTCGGTGGAAGACACCATCGGCCTGATCCTGATGCAGAACCAGCTGGAAAAGAAGGTGCTCAACGACAACACGGTGTTCGTCTATCCCAACAGCCCGGCCAAGACCAAGGAATACCAGGACCTGGTGATCCGCACCTTCCACTTCACCAACGCCGATGCCAAGCAGATGCTCACCATGATCAAGACCCTGCTGCGCACCAAGGACATCTTCATCAACGAGAAGACCAACTCGCTGATCATGCGCGATACCCCCGATGCCGTGCGCCTGGCGGAAAAGATGGTGGCGACCCAGGACCTCAACGAACCCGAGGTGATGCTGGAAGTGGAGGTGCTCGAGGTGCTGCGCTCCAAGCTGACCGAGCTGGGCATCAAGTGGCCGGGCCAGATCGGCTTCTCCGTCACCGACACGGCCGGCAAGACCGAATCCATCGTCGGTGCCGGCGGCGCCATCGTCACCACCACCACACCGTCGTCACCGCTGACCTTCGAGGCCCTCAAGCATCTAGGCGCCGACGACATCCAGGTCACCCCGCTCAGCGCCACCATCGACCTGCGCAAGGAGACCGGCGATACCAATCTGCTGGCCAGCCCGCGCATCCGGGTGCGCCAGCGTGAAAAGGCCAAGATACTGATCGGCGACCGGGTGCCGGTGATCACCAATTCGGTCACCCCGGTCGCCAGCGGCACGCCGGTGGTGACTGGCAATGTCCAGTACCTGGACGTCGGCCTGAAGCTGGAGGTGGAACCGGAGATACACATGGACGGGGAGGTGGCGATCAAGACCTTCCTGGAGGTCAGCTCGATCGGCCGCGAGGTGACCAACGCCAATTCCGGCACGGTGGCGTACCAGATCGGCACCCGTACCACCAGCACGGTGCTGCGCCTGAAGGATGGCGAGACCCAGGTGCTGGCCGGCCTGATCAACGACGAGGACCGCAAGGGGGTCAGCGGGGTGCCCATACTGGGCGACCTGCCGATCATCGGCCGGCTGTTCTCCAGCCACAAGAGCGATACCCGCAAGACCGAGATCATCCTGTCGATCACGCCGCACATCATCCGCAACATCCGCCGGCCCGATGCCGATCTGATGGAATTCTGGTCGGGCACCGACACCAACCTGCGTACCCTGCCGCTGACCCTGCAACCGGTCGGCCTGGTGAAGGACGGCGGGGCAGGGCAGGCAGGGCCACGCCGGCCGGCCATGCTGGCGCGCGGCGCTGTGGTTCCGGCGCCACTGCCGCCTGCCGCCGCCGCTGCGCTGGCAGCGGCACCCCTGGCCCTGACCTGGCAGGGTGCGAACCAGGCCAAGGTGGGCGAGCAGTTCCAGATCTCGATCCAGGCCCAGACCAGCGCCAGCGTGATCGGCGTGCCCATGCAGGTCAGCTATGATCCGGCGCTGCTCGAACTGGTGAGCGTCGCGGAAGGCGATTTCCTGCGCCAGGGCAATCTGCAGACGAGCTTCAGCCAAGACGTCGACCTGGCCGCCGGCCAGGTTCGAATCGAAACCAGCCGGATGGGGGCCAGCGGGGCGAGCGGCTCGGGCAGCCTGGCCACATTGACCTTCCGGGCGCTTGCCGCCCAGGACCAGACCCCGATCACGGTCTCCGTGCCCAATGCCGCGGACAACAACGGTGGGCAACTGGTGGTCACCGTGCCTGGGCCGAACAACATCACTATCAGTCCATGAAAACTGCTGCCATGCCCCGGCCTGCGCGCGGCTTCACCCTGATCGAGCTGGTGGTGACGGTGACCATCGTCGCGCTGCTGGCGACGGTGGCGCTGCCGGTCGCCGAACTGGCGGTGAAGCGCAACAAGGAACAGGACCTGCGTGTGGCCCTGCGCCAGATCCGGGGTGCCCTGGACGACTACAAGCGGGCGGTCGATCAGGGCCGCATCCTGGCCCGGGTGGATGGCTCCGGCTACCCGGCCACGCTGGACGAACTGACGGCCGGGGTCAACGACGCCCAAAGCCCGCTGGCGCGAAAGATCTATTTCCTGCGCCGTCTGCCGCGGGATCCGTTTTCCTCCGACCCTGCCACCCCGGCGGCGGAGACCTGGGGCAAACGCAGCTATGCCAGCCCGCCCGGCTCCCCCGAGCCCGGCGATGACCTGTTCGACGTCTATTCCATGGCGGCGGGCACCGGCATCAACGGCATTCCTTACCGGGAGTGGTGACCATGGCCATGCACCGCCTCCCAGAAATCCCGTCCCGCAAGCGCAGGCGCGGCTTCACCCTGATCGAGCTGCTGGTGGTGATGGCCATCATCGCCACCCTGCTCAGCCTGGCCGTGCCCTATTACTTCGGCAGCCTGCAGCGATCGCGCGAAGCGGTGCTGAAGGAGAATCTGGAACTCATGCGCGGGTCGATCGACAAGTTCTATGGCGATGCGGGGCGTTATCCGGACCTGCTCAGCGATCTGGTCAGCCGGCGCTATTTGCGCCGCATTCCCAGCGACCCGATCACCGCGAGCGATACCACCTGGCTGACCGTGCCGCCGGAGGCGCCGGCGGAGGGCGCGGTCTACGACGTGAAGAGCGGCGCCGATGGCAATGCCTCGGATGGCACGCCGTACCGGGATCTCTAGATGAAGGCGCGCGGTTTCACCTATCTCGCCATCCTGATCGCCATCGCGATGATGAGCGCGGTCATGGGGGTGACCCTGGATGTCTGGCACACCGCCCAGTTGCGCGAGAAGGAACGTGAGTTGCTGTTCGTCGGCGAGCAGTTCCGCCAGGCGATCGGGCGCTATTATCTGGCTACGCCGGGACGCGAGAAGAAATTCCCGGCCAGCCTGGATGAACTGCTGGAAGACACCCGCCTGTCCGGGGTCCAGCGCTACCTGCGCCGGATCTACCGTGATCCGACGACCGGGGTCGCGGAATGGGGCCTGGTACGC